>NZ_JAMYQN010000010.1:0-252564 GCF_040320905.1 Mesorhizobium sp. M0590 | reverse complement strand
GCGCTACAGCCCGCGCCTTATGCGCGGTACGGGCATCAGGCAAACGCGATTGCCGGTGAAAAGCCCGATTGCCTTATCACCATCGACAGTCCGGATTTCTCGCTGCGCGTCGCCAAGAAGGTGCGTGCCGCCGATCCGACTATCCCGATCGTCCACTATGTCTGCCCGAGCGTGTGGGCTTGGCGGCCGGGCAGGGCGGCGGCGATGAAGCCATATGTCGATCACATTCTTTGCATCCTGCCGTTCGAGGTGAAGGAACTCGCTCGCCTGGGCGGGCCGCCCGGCACCTATGTCGGGCATCGCCTTGCACACGATCCGGGCATAGTCAGTGCCGCCAGGGCGCAGGCGCAGCCGCGTAACCTCTCCGCTGACCGTGTGAAAACGTTGCTTGTATTGCCCGGTTCGCGTCGCGGCGAGGTGCGGCGCCTGGTTGGGCCGTTCGGCGAAACGCTGTCGATCCTGCGGGCGCGCGGGCACCGCTTGCGCCTGCTGTTGCCGACGGTGCCGCACGTCGCCGACCTGGTCAGGACCTCGGTCGCGAGCTGGGACGAGAAGCCGGAGATCATACTTGATGCCGAACGCAAATGGCAGGCCTTCGGCAAGGCGGATGCGGCGCTGATCGCGTCGGGGACGGTATCGCTGGAACTGGCACTGGCGAGTGTGCCGATGATCTCCTGCTACCGGCTCGATCCGGTCATGCGCATGGCGCAGCCGCTGATCAAAGTATGGAGCGCAGCCTTGCCCAATCTCATTGCCGACCGGCCGGTTGTGCCGGAACACTACAATCAATATGTGCGGCCGCATTATCTGGCGCGGCAGTTGGAAGCGCTGTTCTCCGATACCGCCTACCGCACCTGGCAGAGGCACGGTTTTGCCGACATTGCCGGGCGTATGGCAACCGCCAAGCCGTCAGGCGAGATTGCCGCGGGTGTGGTGATGGGGATGGTGAGGAAGTGAGTGAATTGTGAATAGTGAATTGTGAATAGTGGTTTCTATGGACAGGGAGCGACGCTTCGCTACTCCCATTCACCATTCACCATTCACCATTCACCATTCACCACCTTCACCGCTTCGCGATTGGCACGTAGTCCCGTTCCGGCGCGCCGGTATAGAGCTGGCGCGGGCGACCGATCTTCTGGTGCGGGTCCTCGATCATCTCCTTCCACTGCGCGATCCAGCCGACGGTGCGGGCGACCGCGAACAGCACGGTGAACATGGTGGTGGGAAAGCCCAGCGCCTTCAGCGTGATGCCGGAATAGAAATCGACGTTCGGATAGAGCTTCTTCTCGATGAAATAGGAATCGGTCAGTGCGATCCTTTCCAGCTCCATGGCGATGTCGAGCAGTGGATCGTCCTTGATGCCGAGCTCGCCCAGGACCTCGTGCGCGGTCTTCTGCATGATCTTGGCGCGCGGATCGTAATTCTTGTAAACGCGGTGGCCAAATCCCATCAATCGGAACGGATCGTTCTTATCCTTGGCGCGCGCAATGAATTCCGGGATGTGATCGACATGACCGATCTCGCCCAGCATGTTCAGTGCTGCCTCGTTGGCGCCGCCATGTGCGGGACCCCACAGGCAGGCGATGCCGGCAGCGATACAGGCAAAAGGATTGGCGCCCGACGAGCCGGCCAGGCGGACGGTCGAAGTCGAGGCGTTCTGTTCGTGATCGGCGTGCAGGATGAAGATGCGCTCCATCGCGCGGGCCAGCACCGGATTGATCTTGTATTCCTCGCAAGGCACGGCGAAGCACATATGCAGGAAGTTGGCTGCGAAATTCAGCTCGTTCTTCGGGTAAATGAATGGCTGGCCGATGTGGTATTTATAGGCCATCGCCGCGATCGTCGGCATCTTGGCGATCAGCCGCATTGACGCGACCATGCGTTGATAGGGGTCCGAGATATCGGTGGAATCGTGATAGAAGGCCGACAGCGCGCCGACCACGCCGCACATCACCGCCATCGGATGCGCATCACGGCGGAAGCCGGTGAAAAAGCGCGACATCTGCTCATGCACCATGGTGTGGCGCGTCACCCGGTAGTCGAAATCGTCCTTCTGCGCCTTGGTCGGGAGTTCACCATAGAGCAAGAGATAGCAGACTTCGAGGAAGTCGCCGTGCTCGGCCAATTGGTCGATCGGGTAGCCGCGGTGCAAAAGAATGCCGGCATCGCCATCGATGAAGGTGATTTCCGATTCGCAGCTCGCCGTCGACGTAAAACCGGGATCGTAGGTAAAGACGCCGGCGGTGTTGTAGAGCGAACCGATGTCGATGACGTCAGGTCCTACCGAACCACTTCGTATCTTGAATTCATGGGTTTTGCCGCCGAATTCCAGCTTGGCCGTCGATGCCTGGGTTTTGCCGCCAAATTCCATTTTTGTCGCAGGTTCGGTCATAGCAAACTCCTTTTTGTTTCCTCAGGCCGGCAAAGGCAAAATATCTGAACCCAACACGTCAAAAGCATCGGAATAGGCACATTTGCGCCCGCAATTGAATCTGCGCGGCAGATTAGGCCAAGACCCAATGTTGCACTGCGAAACACACCTTTCAATGCCAATCTTCTTGGGCCAGTTTGCTAATCGATTTGATCAGCGATCCGCGCCAGGCTTTCCTCGCGGCCAAGTACGGCAAGCACATCAAAGACACCTGGCGAGGTACTTTTGCCGGTGAGCGCGGCGCGCAAAGGTTGGGCCACGGCGCCGAGTTTATGGCTGGCGGCCTGCGCATAGTCGCGGATCGCGGCTTCGGCTGAGGCGGCAGACCACTCCGAAACCGTGGCTAGTGCCGCATGAGCGCCCCGCAGGATCGCGCGCGCCTCACCGCTGAGCAGCGCCGCCGCCTTCTCGTCGACCGGCAGCGGCCGCTCGACGAAAAGGAATGCAGCCCCTTCAACAAGTTCGACCAGCGTCTTGGCGCGCTCCTTCAGGCCCGGCAACGCGGCAAGCAGTTGCGCCCTGCGTCTGTCGTCGAGGCGCGCGGCGATTGCCGGGCCGCCTTCTAGATAGGGCAGAGTGGCGATGAAGATGTCGAGCAGCGCCGCGTCGTTCATCCGGCGCATATGCACGCCATTAAGCGCCTCGAGCTTGGCGAAGTCGAAACGGGCGGCGCCCTTGTTGACGTCGCCAATGTCGAACCATGCAATCATGTCGGCGATCGACATGATCTCATCGTCGCCGTGGCTCCAGCCAAGCCTCGCCAGATAGTTGAGCAGCGCCTCCGGCAGGTAGCCCATGGCGCGATAGGCTTCGACGCCAAGCGCACCGTGCCGCTTCGACAGCTTGGCGCCGTCGGCACCGTGGATCAGCGGGATATGCGACATCGACGGCACCTCCCAGCCCATGGCCTGATAGATTACGGTCTGACGTGCGGCGTTGGTCAAATGATCGTCGCCGCGGATGATGTGGGTGATGCCCATGTCGTGATCGTCGACGACGACGGCATGCATGTAGGTGGGATTGCCGTCCGAGCGCAGAATAATGAAATCGTCGAGATCCTTGTTGGGAAAGCGCACGTCGCCCTGGACGCGGTCATGCACCACCGTCTCGCCGTCTGTCGGCGCCTTGATGCGGATCGCCCCCTTGGCGCCGGGCGGCGCCTCCGACGGGTCGCGGTCGCGCCAGCGTCCATCATAGCGGGGAGGCAGCCCCTTGGCCCGTGCGCTCTCGCGCATTGCCTCTAGCTCGGCAGGCGTCGCATAACAATAATAGGCCTTGCCCATACGAACGAGTTCCTCGGCCACTTCGCGATGGCGCGGCGCACGCTCGAACTGCGACACCGGCTCGCCGTCCCATGTCAGGCCAAGCCAGGAAAGCCCGTCGAGAATGGCCGCGCTTGCCGCATCGGTGGAGCGCTCGCGGTCGGTGTCCTCGATGCGCAGCAGCATCGTGCCGCCTGTGTGCTTGGCATACAGCCAGTTGAACAGCGCCGTGCGCGCGCCGCCAATGTGCAGATAGCCGGTGGGCGAGGGGGCAAAACGGGTGACGACCTTATCGGGCATGGAACTCTCAGGCGGGCGAAGGAAGTGGGTTTGCGGACTTTCGCGCGTTGCGCGTTCATGTAGCATAGGAGGTCGAGGGCGCAAGGGGCAGACCCGATGGCTGTGCGAGGCCGTGGTGCGGGCGAGGGCGAGGACGTTGGCAGCGGCGTCAGCGAACGCTTGCTGTTTGCCGCACCCCCGCCTGTCCTGCCGGCACCGGCATTGCTACCCGCTCCGCGCTTCGATGCTCCGTCGCTGCCGGCCAGCGACCCAGCAACGGTTCTCGTGCCCGCGGGCGAGCCCATCGTACGCCTGCCCAGGCGTTTCCGCCTCCCGTCACCGTCCCGTATCCGCAACAGCGTAACCTCGGCAGCCGGCCTGGAACTCGACCGCGGCATCGCCTTCCTGCTGGTGCCGGTGTTCCTCGCATGCGGGGTGGTCGTATATTTCGGGCTGTCGGTGGAGCCGGCCTTTCCACAGCCGATCGCAATCGCGCTCCTCGCGGCCCTTTGTGCCGTCGTCTCGCGGTCATGGCCCAGGACGCGCCTGTGCTTCATGGTGGCGCTGCTCTGCGCGCTTGGCGTACTTGCCGCCAAGTTCGAGACATGGCGTGTCGGAACGCATATGCTCGGCTCCGAAATCTCAACGCGGCTGACGGGTCGCGTCGTATCGTACGAGCCCATGGCGAGCGGCCGCATCAGGCTGACAATCGATGTGATCTCAACGGCCAGGCCGACACTGCGCTACATGCCGGAACGGGTCCGCGTTTCGGCGATGAAGATACCGGCTGAGCTGACGGCCGGTTCCGAGATCACCGGCTATGTGCGGCTGCTGCCGCCGACCGGCCCGGTGCGGCCCGACAGCTATGATTTCTCCTTCGACAGCTATTTCGCCGGTATCGGCGGCAGCGGCTTTTTTCTCGGCAATCCGAAAGTCGTGTCGTCGGGCAGCATGCCGCTTGGCGCGCAGCTTTCTTCCGCGATCGAAGACGCGCGCGAATCCATCGCCGACCATATCCGCAGCCGCATCGGCGGTGCCGAGGGCGAGATTGCTGCTGCGCTGATCGTCGGCGTGCGCGCCGGCATTCCCGAGGAGATCAACGAAGCGATGCGGCGCACCGGCATCTACCACATCATCTCCATCTCGGGGCTGCATATGGCGTTGGTCGCCGGCACCATCATGGCGCTGCTGCGGGGTGCCTTTGCGCTGTTTCCCGATTTCTCATCGCGACGGCCGGTCAAGAAATATGCCGCGGCCGCCGCGCTTTTTTCGATTGCGGCCTACCTCGTCTTTTCCGGCATTGTCGTGGCGGCCGAACGCAGCTTCATCATGCTGGCGGTGATGCTTATCGCCGTGCTGTTCGACCGGGCCGCGCTCACCATGCGCAACCTGGCGATCTCGGCCATCGCGGTCATCCTGGTGTCGCCGCACGAGGTGGTCGGTCCGAGTTTCCAGATGTCCTTCGCCGCGACGGCGGCCCTTGTCGGCGCCTATGCAGGCTGGTCCGATTACCGCGCCGGCAGGGCCACCACGCCGCCGCCGCGGCTGTCGCCGCTACGCTTTGCCACTCGAAAGGTCCTGCTGGGCATGTGCGGTCTGGCGATGACCTCGATCATTGCAGGGAGCGCCACGGCGCTTTTCGCCATATGGCATTTCCAGCGCGTGGCGCCGCTCAGCCTGTTCGCCAATCTGGCCATCATGCCCATCGTCTCACTGGTCGTCATGCCCTTCGCCGTTCTCAGCGCGCTGGCGATGCCGTTCGGTGCGGATGGCCCTTTCCTCTATGTCATGGGCAAGGGGCTGACGGCGATGATCGCCCTGTCCGGGTGGATATCGGAGCGCTCGCCGATCGATGCGGTCGGGCTGATTTCGCTGAGATCCGTCCTTCTGGTGACGATCGCCCTCGTCATTGCCAGCATGGCGACGACCTGGTTGCGGCTGGCGGCACTTCCTTTTGCGCTCGCCGGCTTGCTGACGACAACGCAGACACGCATACCCGACGTATTGGTCTCGGAGGACGCACGGCTGGTCGCGCTGCCGATCGGCAGCGGTGAACTCGCGGTCAACCGGGCACGCCCGAATGAGTTCACCATCGACAACTGGAAACGCGCGCTCACATCAGAGGCTATCGTCGCGCCGGAAACACCTGGAAAGAACGACCCGCAATTCGACATTGCCGATCCGGCCGACCTACCGCCGGGCATGCCGTTCATTTGCACGGACGGCCTCTGCCTTGCCAGACATCCATCCGGCGCGATCATCGCGCAAGCCAAGGACCGCGATACTGCGCGGCCAGCCTGCGCCTTTGCCAGCTTGATCGTCATCGACGACGCCACCGCCCATAACCCCTGCTACTACGACCGGCTGGTCCTCGTCGTCACCAAACGGCAACTGGCGCACGCGGGAAGTGCCGCCGTCTACTTCGATCCACAAGCGGCAACGCGCGCCGAAATCCGTTTCGCGGTCGAAAAATCATACCGGCCCTGGCACGTGCAGCGGAAATTTTCACGCGCGGCACGGGGCCTGCCGCCATACCGCAGGGCCGACAACCCCAAAGCCGGTGCCAAGGGCGGAGCTCAGTAGCGGCGGATCAGTCCGACGAGCTTGCCCTGCACCTTGACCCTGTCTGGTCCGAAGATGCGCGTCTCGTAGGCCGGATTGGCGGCTTCCAGGGCGATCGAGGCGCCCTTGCGGCGGAACCGCTTCAGCGTCGCTTCCTCCTCGTCGACCAGTGCCACCACGATCTCACCGGGGCTCGCCGTATCGGCATTGCGGATGATCACCGTGTCGCCGTCGAAAATGCCGGCCTCGATCATCGAATCGCCTTTGACCTCGAGCGCATAATGCTCGCCGCCCATGATCATATCCGGCGGCACCGAAATCGAATGCGTCTGGTGCTGGATGGCGTCGATCGGCACACCGGCGGCGATGCGGCCCATCACCGGGATCGAAACGGCGGCGACGACATCGTCGTCATTGCCGGCTGCAGGGACGCGCGACGATGTCGGCTTGCCCTGCCGAGGGGCGCCTTGCCCAAGACTACCCTGGATGACACTCGGCGAGAACTTGCGTGCCGCATTGAGGCCGGGGGCGATCGAGTCAGGCAGGCGCAGCACCTCCAGCGCACGGGCCCGGTTGGGCAAACGGCGAATGAAGCCGCGCTCCTCCAGCGCCGTAATCAGCCGATGGATTCCCGATTTGGAAGCCAGGTCGAGCGCCTCCTTCATCTCGTCGAAGGAGGGCGGAATACCGCTTTCCTTCAATCTTTCGTGGATGAACATAAGCAGTTCGTGTTGTTTGCGTGTCAGCATAGCGACCCCCAACAGAATCAGAAAAACAAACCCAGAACAAACACTATCTGTTCCAGTTGTGTTCCGCAACTGTTTAAAGTTTAATGAATGCGTTAAGGCTTGGGAAACAAACGACGTCCCCTACCGGCGTACCGCATTTTCACCGCCGCGAGCCTCATCGCCTTGATTCTGCTTTCGTTTGCGCCCTTCTGGCCTCCTAGAAGGCGGCACTGGCATCGGCCGTCGGTCGGCAAAGGGCACGGAAGTGAACCCCTATCGACTGTGCGGTTTGGTCAATGCACCGTGAACGAAACGAACTCAAAACGCCAACCTCGCGGTTAAGTCCCGGTTTCCACCGCCTGGTCAGGCTGCTTCTCGCCGGTGGAGCCTTGCTGCGCATAACCAGGTAATGGA
Source organism: Mesorhizobium sp. M0590 (assembly GCF_040320905.1). Taxonomy (NCBI): domain Bacteria; kingdom Pseudomonadati; phylum Pseudomonadota; class Alphaproteobacteria; order Hyphomicrobiales; family Phyllobacteriaceae; genus Mesorhizobium; species Mesorhizobium sp. M0590. The sequence goes on along the minus strand of NZ_JAMYQN010000010.1, from coordinate 244,888 downwards.
AGAACAGTCGATGCGTGTCCGGCGTTGCGTTGGATCTTGGGGGAGCAGACAAATCATGACAGGAATTCCCGATCTCGCGGCCATAAAGGCGATGGATGCCGCGGATCCGCTGCGCGCAATGCGCGACCGCTTTGTGTTGCCGCAAGGAGTGATCTATCTCGACGGCAATTCGCTAGGAGCTGCTTCACGTGCCGCTTTCGATGAACTGCACAAGGCCGCGACCGAAGAATGGTCGCATGATCTCATCCGCGCATGGAACACGGCCGGCTGGTTCAACATGCCGCTTGAACTTGGCGACCAGCTCGGGCGCCTGATCGGTGCCGCGGCCGGCCAGACAGTGGTCTGCGACACGACATCGGTCAACATCTACAAGCTGCTGCACGCCGCCATGGCAATGCGACCGGAGCGGCAGGTCATCGTCGCCGAGGGCGATAGTTTTCCGACGGACCTCTACATAGCTGAGGGTGTGGTTTCGACGCGAAAAGATACGCTGCTGCGCCTCTCGGGGGTCGACGCGCCGACCGTCGAAGAGCTGATCGACGAACGCACCGCCGTGGTGCTGGTCAACCACGTCAACTACAAGTCGGGCGAACTGCGCGACATGCCGGCGCTGACGCGCAGGGCTCAGGAAGCCGGGGCGATGATCGTCTGGGATCTCTGCCACACCGCCGGCGCGATGCCAGTCGAGCTCGACAAGGCAAACGCCGATTTTGCCGTTGGCTGCACCTACAAATATCTGAATGGCGGCCCGGGCGCGCCTGCCTTCATCTATGCGGCTGAGCGGCATCTTTCCGACATCCAGCAGCCGCTCACCGGCTGGTGGGGCCATGCACGGCCCTTCGCCTTCGAGCCAGGCTATGCGGCCGGCACCGGCATCCGCCGGTTTCTGTGCGGCACGCAGCCGGTCCTGTCGATGCGCACGCTGAAGGGCGCGCTCGACATCTGGAACGATGTCGACATGACGGCGGTGCGCAAGAAGAGCATCGCGCTGGCGGATCTGTTCATCGAGCTTGTCGAGGCAAAGTGCGGCACTTACGGGCTCACGCTCGAAAGCACGCGCGATGGGGAAAAACGCGGCAGCCAGATCTCATTCATGCATGAGCATGGCTACCAGGTCATGCGCGCGCTGATCGAACGTGGCGTGATCGGCGATTTTCGCGCGCCATCGACCATGCGCTTCGGCTTCACCCCGCTCTATGTCGGCTATGCCGATGTCTGGCAGGCCGTCAAATTGCTTGAGGACATCCTGCGCACCGGTGCGTGGAAGGATGCGCGCTTCGCCATCAAAGCAGCTGTCACTTGAGATTGATGCGAGAGCTGGAATCGTGAGGCTGGCGACGACGCGCCGCGCGATGCTCACGGCTACGTTGCAAGGCCATATTGCCAGGGAGGCGCAGGGTGTTCGAACGTCACATTGCCGATTGGGACAACGCTTATGCCAACGGCGCCAACATAGCCGGCAGCGATCGCTGGCCGGCGGCCTGGATCGAGCCCGCGCGGGTTTTCCGCGACGTGCTTTCGACCGAGGGCAGGGCGCGGCTCGACATGGCCTATGGCGACAACCCACGCAACCGGCTCGATCTTTTCCTGCCGGCCATCAAGCCCAAGGGACTCGTGGTGTTCGTTCATGGCGGCTACTGGATGGCATTCGACAAGAGTTTCTGGTCGCATCTTGCCACTGGCCCTGTTGATCGCGGCTATGCGGTGGCGATGCCGTCCTACACGCTCTGTCCGCAGATACGCATTGGCGGCATCGTCAAGGAAGTCGGCGCGGCGATCGGCAAGGCGGCGGCGATGGTTCCAGGGCCGCTGATGCTGACCGGACACTCGGCCGGCGGCCATCTTGTTAGCCGGATGGTTACGGCGACGACGCCGCTGGCGCCCGAAGTGGTCCGGCGCGTTCGTCACGTGGTGTCGATCTCGGGGGTGCACGATTTGCGCCCGATCATGCGCACCGGCATGAACGAGACGCTGGCGATCGATGAGGCCGAGGCGCAGGCCGAAAGTCCGGTGCTGCTGCGCCCGATGGACAAGGCCCGCCTGACCTGCTGGGCCGGCGGCGGCGAGCGCGCCGAATTCCTGCGTCAGAGCGCGTTGCTGGCCAACATCTGGATCGGCCTGGGTACCGCGACCAGCTCGGTGGTCGAGCCTGACCGGCATCATTTCAACATCATCGACGGTTTGGCCGATCCAGACCATCCGCTGACCCGGACCTTGATTTCGGAGTGAGGCAGGTTCAGCGTAGCATCAGTACGTCGCAGGGGGAGCCCGCCGCCGCGGCAGGAGCGAACGGCGCGCGAACGATCAGCCCGTTGGCATCGGCCAGCATTTTCAGCATCGAGGAGTCCTGGATGCCGAACGGCGTCGCCACGAGCGTACCGGTGTCATCTATGACAACAGCCCGCACATAATCTTGCCTGAGATCGTTGGCCGGCATGGCAGCACCGAGCCGTGCCCGACGTATATCCTGCTGAAAGGCGCGGCCACCGAGCCGCGCCAGCAGCGGCTTCAGGAAGAGCTGAGTGCAGACCAGGCTTGCCACCGGATTGCCGGGCAGGCCGATGCAGCGAATGTCTCCCAGCCGCCCGAACATCAGTGGCTTGCCCGGCCGCATGGCGATCTTCCAGAAATCGAGCGTCATGCCTTGCCCGGTCAGCACGTCATGGACGAAGTCGTGGTCACCGACCGAGGCACCGCCCAGCGTGACGATGACGTTCGCGCCAGCCTTCACGGCCTTTTCAACCAGCGCAGCGATCGCCTCCCTGCGGTCCGGCGCGATGCCAAGGTCGAGCGCGCGCGCACCGACCGACTGTGCGGCAGCGGCGACACCATAGGCGTTGGAGGAGATGATCTGGTCGGGGCCAACATCGCTGCCCGGCGGCAGCAATTCGTCGCCGGTGGCGATGATGGCGACCAGCGGCCGTTTGACCACGCGCACCTCGGGGTGATTGGCCGATGCCGCCAGCGACAAGGCCGCCGGGTCGAGCAGGCGGCCTTTGGGCAGCAGGACATCGCTCTTGGCGAAATCGAGCCCGAGGCGGCGGATGTTGCGCCCCTGCACCGTCGGTTCCGTCACTTCGACGCTGCCGCCACCGAGATCGCGGACGTTCTCCTGGATGACGATAGTGTCGGCGCCTTCGGGAAGCGGCGCGCCGGTAAAGATGCGCACGGCCTGCCGCTGCTGCACCGTTCCGGCAAAGCCGCGTCCGGCCGGCGCCATGCCGACCACCGAAAGCTTTGCCGGTACGGACGCGATATCGGCCGCCCGCACGGCATAGCCGTCCATGGCGGAGGCGTTGAACGGCGGCTGGGTGCGGAGCGCCACAACCGGCTCCGCCAGCACGCGGTCGGCGGCATCCAGCAGTGCGACGCGTTCGCCCGGCAGCGCTGCTGCGCCGTCCAGCAGGCGCTCGAGCGCCTCGGCAACTGGGACCAGCGCCATTATCGGCCTGCCTCGGTGGCCCCGTCTCCGGTGATCTTGTAGTCGCCGGATTTGCCGCCGGTCTTTTCAACCAGCCTGATGCCGGAGATGACCATGGCGCGGTCGACCGCCTTGGCCATGTCGTAGATGGTCAGGCAAGCGACCGAGACGGCACTCAGAGCCTCCATCTCAACGCCGGTCTTGCCGGTGACGCGGGTCAATGCTGTCACCTTCAGGCCGGGCAGCGCGGCGTCCGCCTCGATATCGACAGATATCCTGGTCAGCAGCAGCGGATGGCAAAGCGGGATCAGTTCATGCGTCTTCTTGGCCGCCATGATGCCGGCAATGCGCGCGGTGCCCAGCACGTCGCCCTTCTTGGCGTCGCCGGCGAGGATCATGTCCAGCGTCTCGGGCCGCATCGCGACAAAACCTTCTGCGACTGCCGTGCGCACCGTCTCAGCCTTGTCGCCGACATCGACCATGTTGGCTTCGCCCTGCGCGCCAAGATGGGTGAGGGCGGCCGCCATCCTCAAACGACCTCTGCCGGCGCCTTGCCCGTCAACAGCAGGCGCGTTGCCGCGGCCACGTCCTGCTGGCGCATCAGGCTCTCGCCGACCAGGAAAGTCGCAATGCCGCTCTGCTCCAGCCGGCGGCAATCGTCGTGCGAAAAGATACCGCTCTCGCTGACCAGATGGCGGTCGGCCGGCACCATCGCTACCAGCCGCTCCGAGGTCTGTAGGCTGGTTTCGAAGGTCCGGAGATTGCGGTTGTTGATTCCGATCAGCCGCGACGACAGCCGCAGCGCGCGTTCCATTTCAGCCTCGTCATGCACTTCGACCAGCGCGTCCATGCCGAGCCCGAACGCTGTCGCTTCGAGTTCTCTTGCCAACGCGTCGTCGACGCTGGCCATGATGATCAGGATGGCATCGGCGCCCCATGCCCTGGCCTCGTAGACCTGATAGGGGTCGAACAGGAAATCCTTGCGCAATGCAGGCAGCTCGATGGCAGCGCGCGCAGTGGTGAGGAATTCGGGCGCGCCTTGGAAGGAGGGTGCGTCGGTCAGCACCGAAAGGCAGGCGGCACCGCCCTTCGCATAGGCCCTGGCCAGCGTCGGTGGATCGAAATCGGCGCGGATCAGGCCTTTGGATGGGCTAGCCTTCTTGATTTCGGCAATCAGCGCGAACCTGCCGGATTTGCGCTTTGCTTCAAGGGCGGAAAGAAAGCCGCGCGGCGCGTCGGCATCCGTCGCCCGTGCCTTGATCTCGGCGAGCGGCACGCGCGCCTTGGCCGCCGTGATCTCGTCGCGCTTGTAAGCCTCGATCTTGCGCAGGATGTCGGACATGGTTTTAACCGTTCGAAATTTCGATCAGCCTGTCGAGCACTTTCAGCGAGCGGCCGCTGTCGATGGCCTGCGCCGCCGTTACCATGCCGTCGGCAAGCGTCGTCGCTTTGCCGGCCACCACCAGCCCGGCGCCGGCATTCATCAGCACCGTATCGCGAAAGGCGCCGGCGGCGCCGCCCAGCATGTCGCGCAGTGCCTGGGCGTTGTGGGCGGCGTCGCCGCCGCGCAACTCGTCCTTGGTGTGCCGCTTCAGTCCGACGGCTTCCGGGGTCAGCGTAAAGCTGCGGATCTCGCCGCCGGCCAGTTCGGCGACAAGTGTCTCGCCGGTGGTGGTGATCTCGTCATAGCCGTCGCCATGGACGATCCAGGCATGGTCGGCACCAAGTTCCTTCAACGTTTCTGCCACGGGCATGATCCATTCGGGCAAGAACACGCCGACCATCTGCCGTCTGACACTCGCCGGATTGGAAAGCGGGCCCAGCAGGTTGAAGATGGTGCGGGTTCCGAGCTCGACCCGGGTCGGGCCGACATGCTTCATCGCCGGGTGATGCGCCGGCGCGAACATGAAGCCGACGCCGGCCTCGTGGATGCAGCGGCCGATCGTCTCCGGAGGGATGTCGATCTTGACGCCCAATGCGATCAGCACATCGGCGGCGCCGGTCAGCGAGGACAGTCCGCGATTGCCGTGCTTGGCGACGGGCACGCCGCTGCCGGCGATGACGAAAGCGGATGCGGTCGAAATGTTGACGCTGTGCGAATTGTCGCCGCCGGTGCCGACAATGTCGATGGCGCCCTCGGGGGCTTCGACACGTAGCATCTTGGCGCGCATGGTGGCGACGGCGCCGGCGATCTCGCTGACGGTCTCACCGCGCACGCGCAAAGCCATCAAGAAGCCGCCGATCTGGCCGGGGGTAGCATCGCCCGACATGATAATGTCGAAGGCCTCGCGCGCCTCCTCGAAAGAAAGAGCGCTGCCGGCGGCGACCTTGGCGATGTGGATCTTCAGCGCGCTCATCTGGCCAGGGCTTGGGTTACGGCCGTCTGATCGATGCGGACGTCATATTGCGTCTGCAACTGCGCCACCAACTGGTCGAGCAGGTCGTCGGACATGCCGGAGGTGAAGGACTTCTGTGCGTCCTCGGGTACTGAGCTGGCATCGGCCCCGGCAGGCTCGAACACCTCGGCAACCTTGAACAGGATCTGTCCGTCGCCCGTAGGTGAGGGGATCAGCCCGGTGCCGCCTTCGCCGACGCCGAACATCGCGGCGGCCCCTTCCTTGCCGAAATCGACGTCGTCAGCATCGCGCTTGACGCCGCGCTTGGTCTGCTTTTCGAGCTTGAGCTCACCGGTGATCACCTCGAGCGTGGCGCCGGCCTTGAGACGCTTCTCGAGCTCTTGTGCTTTTGCGGTGAGCCGTTTGGTGGTCTCCGCCGCGGTCCAGTCGGCCACGACCTTCTGGCGGACTTCGTCCAATGTGCGGTCGCGGGCAGGCGTGATCGCGCTCACGTCGTAGAAGACGAAGCCGTTATCGGCGGTGGTGAGGCCTTCATTGTCGGTTCCGGGTTCGGATTCGAACACCGCCTTGATGAGTGCCGGCGATTCCGGCAGGTCTTTGACGATGCTTCCATCCGGCCGTTGGCCGGTGCGATCGATGGCATCGATGGTGACGACCTTCAGCTTCAATTTGGCGGCTACCTCGGCGAGCGAACTGCCCGAGGCGCGCGTATCCTCGTAATTGTCGTGCACGTCCAGCAAGATGCGGCTTGCCTCGCCCAGTGCCAGGTCCTTGCGGATCTGCTCGGATACTTCGGCCAGCGGCTTCACCACTTCCGGCTTGATCTCGGTGACGCGCAGCAGAACGGGACCAAATGCGCCTTGTACGACCGGGCTGACCTCATTGACATTGAGCTTGAAGGCAGCGTCGGCGACCGCCTTGTCGGCGATCTTGTCCTTGGCCAGCGTGCCGAGCAGCGTGTCGGCCGGCGTCTTGCCTTCGGCAGCGACGATCTTGTCGAAGGTCGCGCCGGTCCTGAGCGAATCGAGCGCCGCCTTTGCGGCATCAGGTGTCTTGAACACAAGCTGCTCGATGGTGCGCATCTCCGGCGTGGTGTAGCGCGCCTTGTTCTTATTGTAGTCGTCGCTGACCTGTTGGTCGGTCACCGCGCTCAAATCCATGATGTCTTCCGGTTCGAGCCTGACATAGAAGAACTTGCGGTATTCGGGCGCAGCGTAGGTTTTCTTGTTTTCCTCGAAATAGGCCGAAAGCGCGCTGTCGGACGGCGCTTCTATCGGCTCGACAAGCGATTTTGGCAAGGTCAGGTAGTCGATGGTGCGATCTTCGCCGCGATAGAGCGCGACCGCCTTGAAGAATGTATCCGGGGCCTTGAGGCCGTCCGAAACCGCCTCGACGATCTGCTGGCGGACCGCGACCTGGGCGCGGTTCTTCAAATAGTCTTCCGGCCGCATGCCGATCTGCCGAAGCAGGTACTCGAAGGTTCTCCTGTCGAAGCTTCCGGCAGGCCCTTTGAACGCCGGGTCTTCACGCGTCAGTTCGGCGAGCCGGTCCTTTGACAGGCCGAGTCCGAGCTTGCGGGCCTGCTCGTCGAGGACAGCGCCCGACACGAGTTGCGCCAGCACCTGGTTGTCGATGCCGAGCGCCGTCGCTTGCTCACGGCTGATGCGCTGGCCGAATTGCTGCGACATGACGCTGAGCTGGCGATCGTAGGCGAGGCGGTATTCGTTGATCGAGACCTTGGTGCCTCCGGCCGTGATCACGGCATCATGGCCGGCAAGACCGCCCATCAGCCGCCCCGAGATGCCCCAGACGGCGAAGCTCAACACCAACAATGACAGCAGCAGTTTAGCGACCCAGGTCCCCGCCGCGCTTCTCAACATACCAAGCATGAGTACTTCCGATTTTTGCGCATTTCGCATGCGCCGAGTCTGAAACAAGCGCAATAGCGCCCTTCCTGCCCACTGTCGATTGCTTTGTGGCCTGATTTTGATAGTGAGGGCCAGCTGGAAATTGCCCGGAGAAACAAATCCCATGACGCCTGGAATCCGCCCGCTCGTCGCCGGCAACTGGAAAATGAACGGCACCAGCGCCTCGCTCAACGAGCTCAGGATGATCGGCAACGGCTTCATGAGTGGGCTCGACGCCGAGACCGAAGCGGTGGTCTGCGTGCCGGCGACCTTGCTTGCGCACGCCGCCGAGATTCTGTCGCGCACGCCGGTGCGGGCCGGCGGAGAGGATTGCCACACCGAGGAAAGCGGCGCCTATACCGGCTGCATTTCGGCCGAGATGCTGAAGGATGCAGGTGCCAGCCATGTCATCGTCGGCCATTCCGAATGCCGCGCCGATCGCAAGGAGGACGATGCCTTGGTCCAGGCCAAGGCCTCCGCCGCATGGCGCGCCGGGCTGGTGGCCATCATCTGCATTGGTGAGACAAGAGCCGAACGAGAAGCAGGAGCCACGCTCGACGTGCTGTCGCGCCAGGTCGCTGGCTCGGTCCCGCCAAACGCCACGGCTTCCAACACCGTCATTGCCTATGAGCCAATATGGGCGATTGGGACCGGCTTGACCCCGACCGCCGCCGACGTCGCCGAGGCACATGCGCATATCCGCGAAGAACTGGCACGGAAGCTCGGCAATACGGCGGCCAAGATGCGCATTCTCTACGGCGGCTCGGTCAAGCCGTCCAACGCCGTCGAGTTGCTCGGCGTCAGGAATGTCGATGGCGCGCTGGTCGGCGGCGCCAGCCTAAAGGCGGCGGACTTCCTCGGCATCGCGGAAGCCTATCGAAACATCGCTTGATACAAGGGCTGCTTGCTGCATTTGAGCGGACGGCCGGCGCCGAAATCGTTGCAAAGGACGCATTGCTTCCCATATTCCGGCCACGGGCTTGGAAATGCCGTCAAAGCATTGTATTGAGCCGCCTCCAAATCAGCGGCCGCACAAGGCCTTGCCAGGGTAAATTATGGAAACCGTACTGATCGTCGTCCACCTCATGGTCGTGCTCGCGCTTGTCGGCGTGGTGCTGCTGCAGCGCTCCGAAGGCGGCGGCCTCGGCATCGGCGGCGGATCGGGCTTCATGACCGCGCGTGGCGCCGCCAATGCGCTGACGCGGGCGACGGCGATCCTGGCTGCCGCTTTCTTCGTCACTTCGCTGACACTGTCGATCGTTGCGCGCTATGGCGAGAAGCCGATCGACATTCTCGATCGCGTGCCGGCGACCTCGGACGGAGCAGGCAAGGGCGTACTCAACCAATTGCCTGGAACCACGACGCCGACGCCGCCGTCGGGCACCACGGCACCGACCCCGCCGTCCGGCAATGGCGCGGCAACGACGCCGCCGGCAACCGCTCCGGCGACGCCGCCAGCGACAAACGGCGCCACCGCGCCGGCCACGCCGCAGGTCCCCAACCAGTAATAGGGCAACTTATGCCGCGATCTGTTGTCGTTTGAACACAGTCGCGGCAAATGCCGCATGATCATGAAGATTCGACTGCGCCTCACGCTTGAGGCGCTTCCGGCTAATCGATTATACGTTGCACGCGGCATTCTCGGCGTCCTTGGGGGGCGCCGGGCGACGCCGTGGGCAACAAGCATTGAACGATCGGATCTTCCCCATGCAGCTTCGCAGCTTCATTTTTGCCGGCCTTTGTGCCGTGCTCAGCCTAGGTGCGCCCGCTTACGCGGCCATGCCGACGGCAAACTCGGCCCACAAAGCCGCAACAACAACCGACGTCGTCAAGGTCGCTGCCAAAAGCGATGCAGCGCAATTGAAGCTTCTCAGGAAGAAGAAAGATCCGACGCCGGACGACCTTGCGCAGATCCGCAAGATCGAAGCCAAGATCGCAGCCGACAAGGAAGCCGCTCGCGCCAAGGCACTCGAAGCCAGGAAGCTGGCGATGCGCGAGGCGGCGAAAGCCAAAGCCGATGCGGAACGGCAGGCGTTCCTTGCCAAGAAGAGCCAGCCGCTCGCAACGGCCAAGGTGGCTGACGCCACGCCGGCCAAGAAGAAGACCGTCAACATCATCGAACCGATTACGCCCATTGCGCCGATCCAGTCGGCCGAGCCGATCCCGACCGAGGCCATGAACGTTGCGCTGACCGGCAACAATGGCGAGTTGCGCAGCGAACCGGTCGGGCAGAAGCCGCAGAGCGTCGGGCTGTTCGCGGGACTGTTCGGCGGCACATCCTCTTCGTCGATGTCGCTGCTTCCGGAAACACGCGCGCTCGACGCCGCGCTCGAAAGGAAGCAGGCCAAGCGGCAGTTCAAGGTCAAGGCGGAATTCGTGCCGCAGGAGGTCGAATTCACCGGCTACAACCCCGGCACCATCGTCATCGATACCAGCGCCCGTCGTCTCTACCTCGTCGAATCATCGTCAACCGCCCGCCGTTATGCCATCGCGGTCGGCCGGGAAGGCCTGCAGTTCAAGGGTACGGTTGCCGTCGGCGACAAGCAGGAATGGCCGCGCTGGATTCCGACGCTGGATATGCAAAAGCGCGAACCCAAGCACTATGGCCAGTACAAGGACGGCATGCCCGGCGGCGGCGACAATCCGCTCGGTGCGCGCGCCATCTATCTTTACGACGGCAAGAAAGATACCCACCTGCGCATTCACGGCACCATCGCGCCGCAGTCGATCGGAACCAGCGCCTCCAATGGCTGCTTCCGCATGATCAACGAGCACGTCATGGACCTTTACCGCCGGGTGAAAGTAGGCACCAAAGTCGTCATCATCTGACGCTTTGACAGATCGTGCCAAAAGGGCCGGCCTCGCCGGCCCTTTTGTTTTGACACGCCAACGACCAGAGCGCCTTCTTGGGAAAAAGCCTTCGCGGCGGTTTTTTCTCTGGCGGAATCAATTCGGCCGCGTTAAGCGATGACTCCCATGGCGCGATATGTATTCATCACAGGCGGCGTGGTTTCCTCACTTGGAAAAGGCATTGCTGCAGCGGCCCTTGGGGCTCTCTTGCAGGCGCGGGGCTATCGCGCACGCATCAAAAAGCTCGATCCCTATCTCAATGTCGATCCCGGCACGATGTCGCCCTATCAGCACGGCGAAGTCTTCGTGACCGATGATGGGGCCGAGACCGATCTCGATCTTGGCCATTATGAGCGCTTCACCGGCCGCTCGGCCAACCAGCAAGACAACATCACCACCGGCCGGATCTATAAGAACATCATCGAGCGCGAGCGGCGCGGCGACTATCTCGGCGCTACCGTGCAGGTCATTCCGCACGTCACCGACGAGATCAAGAATTTCGTCCTCAACGGCAATGACGACTACGATTTCGTGCTGTGCGAGATCGGCGGCACCGTCGGCGACATCGAAGCGATGCCGTTCCTGGAGGCGATCCGCCAGCTCGGCAACGACCTGCCGCGCAACAACGCCGTCTACGTCCACCTGACCTTGATGCCTTACATTCCGACGGCAGGCGAACTGAAGACCAAGCCGACGCAGCATTCGGTCAAGGAGTTGCGCGGCATCGGCATTGCACCCGACATACTGCTGGTCCGCGCCGACCGGCCGATCCCCAAGGAAGAGCGCAGAAAGCTGTCGCTGTTCTGCAATGTCCGCGAAAGCGCCGTCATCCAGGCGCTCGACGTCCCGCATATCTACGACGTGCCGATGGCCTATCACAATGAAGGGCTGGATTCGGAAGTGCTGGCGGCCTTCGGCATCGATCCGGCGCCGAAGCCGCGCATGGAACGGTGGCAAGCGGTGTCCAACCGCATTCACAATCCGGAAGGCGAAGTGACCATTGCCGTCGTCGGCAAATATACCGGCCTCAAGGACGCCTACAAATCGCTGATCGAGGCGCTGTCGCATGGCGGCCTCGCCAACCGGGTCAAGGTCAAGCTCGACTGGATCGAAAGCGAGATATTCGAGAAGGAAGACCCGGCGCCGTGGCTGGAGAAGGTCCATGGCATTCTCGTCCCCGGCGGTTTTGGCGAGCGCGGCTCGGAGGGCAAGATCCTGGCGGCGAAGTTCGCGCGCGAGCGCAAGGTGCCGTATTTCGGCATCTGCTTCGGCATGCAGATGGCCTGCATCGAGGCGGCGCGTTCGCTGGCTGGCGTCGAGCGCGCATCATCGACCGAGTTCGGTCCAACCGAGGAGCCGGTCGTCGGCTTGATGACCGAATGGCTGAAGGGCAACATGCTGGAAAAGCGCAGGGAAACCGGCGACCTTGGTGGTACCATGCGGCTCGGTGCCTACCAGGCCGACCTCGCCAAGGGATCGAAGATCGCCGAGATCTATGGCGATACCCAGATTTCCGAACGCCATCGCCACCGCTACGAGGTCAATGTCGACTACAAGGAGCGGCTCGAGGATTGCGGCCTGGTGTTTGCCGGCATGTCGCCGGACGGCGTGCTACCGGAAACGGTCGAATATCCCGACCACCCATGGTTCATCGGCGTGCAGTACCATCCCGAGTTGAAAAGCCGGCCGCTCGATCCGCACCCGCTGTTTGCCAGCTTCATCGAGGCGGCGGTAGAGCAGTCGCGGCTGGTCTAGACTAGCCGCCCATGCAAACTTACGTCGCGCTGCTCTACAGCATTGTCCTGGGCGAGGGGCGGCGGGTCGTCATGTCCGATCTGAAGGCGATGGCCGAAGGCCTGGGTCTGAATAACCCGCGCACGCTGGTAGCGACCGGCAATCTGGTCTTCGAGGCGCAAGAAACAGAACTTGCGGCGTTGGAGCAGCGGCTGGAGGCGGCGTTCGCAAAGACTTTCGGCCGCCACGTCGACATCATCGTGCGCCGCGCCGACGGCTGGCTGAAGCTGGCGGCCGGCAATCCGTTCCCAGCCGAATCGGCTGAGGCCGCGGACCAGGTGGCGGTGCGCGTGATGCGGGCGCCCGTTTCCCCTGATGCGGTCTCTGCGCTGCGGGCCTATATCGGCAGGAATGAAAAGCTGCTGGCGGTGGGCGGCGACATCTGGATCGTCTTTTCGCGCGAGACGCCGAGTTCGCGGCTGCTTGCGGCGGTGAGCCACAAACGTCTCGGCATCGGCACCTCGCGCAACTGGAATACAGTGCGCCGCCTGGCCAAGATGGTCGCAGAATAGACGGGGCGGCTCGCGCCGCCCCGAGTCTGTTCAGGCCTTGGCTATCCTTGCTTCGGCACCGAGTGCCATCGTGCGCAGCACGTAGTAGATGACGCCGGCAATTGCCACGCCGAAGAACCAGCCATAGACGCCCCACCATGACGGCAGCAGGCTGGTGAAGTTGGGCAGGATCGAGGAGAAGACCGCGCCGATACCGGCGGCGATGAAGGCATTGACGTGCCAGCCGCCCTGAAAGCGGAATTCGCCATTCTCCCTGTAGAGCGCCTCGACGTCGACCTCGCCCTTCCGGATCAGGTAATAGTCGACCATCATCACGCCGAAGATAGGCCCCATCGTCGCGCCAACGATGTTGACGAAGGAGGCGGCACTGCCTTCCCAGGGCGCGAATGGATAGAGCACCAGCGCGATCAGCGCCGCGATGTAGCCGCCCTTCTTGAAGTCGATCTGGCGTGGAAAGACATTGGAGAAGTCGAAGGCCGGCGACACGAAGTTCGCCACCACATTGATGCCGAGCGTCGCCACGGCAAAGGTCAGGGCTGCGAGCGCCGCCAGGAACCAGCTGTCGAATTTCGCCGAAATCTGGTCGGGATGCAGCAGCACCTCGCCATAGACGTCGAAGGCGGCGATCGTGGTGACGCCGGCGACCAGCGAGAACAGGATAAGATTGACCGGCAGGCCCCAGATGTTGCCCTTGCGCAGCGATGCCTTGTCCGGGGCGTAGCGCGCGAAATCGCAGAAGTTGAGATAGAGCGCGGAGAAATAGGTCACCCAGATCGCGGCCACCGCAAACAGCGAGGTCCAGGAGCCCGGCGTGCCCGGCACGCCCGCGTCCTTTGTCTTTTCCAGCAGCACATCCATCGGGATGTCGCTGGTGAAAGCGAAGGTGCCTGCCTTGATGCAAAGATAGATCGCCAGGATCAGCATCATCACCCACACCGCCGGTCCGGCCCAATCCTGGAAGCGGCGCACCGTTTCCATGCCCCTCTGAATGATCAGGAGCTGCAGCGCCCAGATGATGACGAAACAGATCACCTCGAGCCCGGAGTGGCCGAGGAAATGGGTGCTCTGGTTGAAGTCGGCGAACCATTGCGAGCGGATCAGCAGGGCTACGATCGCCCCGGAGGCGGCCGCCGTCTGCGCGCCGTACCAGAAGCAGGCGACGATGGCGCGCACCAGCGCCGGTATGTTGGCGCCCCAGATGCCGAAGGAGGCACGCGCCAGGACCGGGTAGGGCACCCCGGTCTTCACGCCGGCATAGCCGACCATGTTCATCAACGCATAGATGATCAGCGAACCGATACCGATGGCGATGATGAAGTTGACGAAGCCGCCGCAGAACAGGAACAGGCTGGCAGCGAGATAGTAGCCCCACAGGCTGTGGACGTCCGACGTCCAGACGTTGAAGATCGAGAACGGTCCCCAGTTTCGAACCTTCGCCGGAGCGAGATCCTCATTGTACAGGTCCGGTGATGCGCCTTGTATTGTCATTGCTATGTCCTCCCCTTGCAACCGCACGCGCCTCCACGCATGGCACGCAGGTTAAGCCTGACGCAGGGGAACCGGCAGGCAGACGATTTGCCGGCTTTGGGCTTAAAGTCATTCAATGAGAAACGCCCTTATCGGCGTGGCGTCGTTGAGCTTCTAGCGCCGGCGATTCGGTGGGGTGACACCGATCGCTCGACCTAAGCTCCAGAGTCCACCTTGTGCGTGATCAGGGCGGCAAGCTTTTTGGGCGCTTGTGCGCGATAACTCTCATCGAGCCATGACTTCAGTTGTCCCATCGGTGGCAGTTCGTCCGGTGCTGGTTCGAACGTCACCCATCCGCTCTTGCCAAGGCCGTACTCCGTCGGCGACGCATAGTGGAGCTTTCTCGCCTCGTCGCCGCTGTAGGGGAGTTTGAGAGAGATGCTGAACGGTTCGCCTTCAAGGCTCAAATAAGCAAAGGTCTTGCCTTTCACCGCGAGATCGTCGTGACCAGGCCACGGACTCTTTGTCTCGGCGCCCGGATAGGTGAGGCCGAAGGCGCGCAGTTCCTTGAGAACAGCATCGGTCGAAGCACGCGATTTCCTACTCATCAACTCTCCTCCATCGCTGTCAGCGGCTTACGGTCCGGCTTCGAGAAAAGCCCGGGCAAAACCGGGCTGCACGGCTTCTATCGTTCCATCGGGCAACTTCAAAAGCCGGTCGATTGCGATGCCGTAGAGCCGCAATCGGTCCTCGAGCAGCCGCGCTGCTTCGTCGATATTGCCCTGATCGGCCTGTAGCAGGGCGCGGTGCATCACGTCCCGAAAGGTCAGCCGGAGTTGCAGGAACATCTCGGCAAAAGCTTCCGGGTCGGGCACGTCGAGATTGCCTTCCTCGCTTCCCCTCCTGAGCAGATTTGTGATTATCGGCTCGGCCAGTTCCCTGGCCGCCTGGTCGACCCGATGGAAGAGGGCAAGGTTCTCGGGCCGGAACACGACGAAGAACGTTTTTCGCAATTGCGGGGCAAGCTCGATGTTCAGCCGTCGCGAGCCGGCAAAGAGTGCATTGAGCCGGCCAATCCCATCGAGTGACGGGTCGTCGAGGAGGGGTTGCAGCTCGGCAAGGCTGTCACGTGCGAGACGTCTGGCGAGCGCCTCCAGCAGGGCCTCCTTCGACGCGAAATAGTGATAGAACGCACCCTTCGACAAGCCGGCCTCGCGGATGATGTCGTTCACCGTCGTGTTGTCGTAGCCATGCTCGAAGAAAAGCCGCTGGGCACAGTCGAGGAGCTCGGCGGATCGTATCTCCGGCGGCTTTATCACTCGGGGCAAAATCGACCTCACAAAGTACAGGGGGCAAGAGGAGCACGAACCGTTTCTTTATGCAACTTTTATAGACCGACGGTCGGTCTAATGCTATGTCTGCCACCGCTCCGACGTTCGCATTCGATGGTGGAAGGAGAGCTTCTTGCGACGGATACGTTGGACTGTCGGCATCGTTCTTGTCGCGGCGACCGCTGCTTTCGGCGCTTGGTATGTGTTGCAGCCGGCCAAGGTTTCGGTCGTGACGCCACAACGCGGCGACGCGGCCGAGATCGTTTACGCGAGTGGCTCGGTCGAGCCGCGAACCTGGGCCAAGGTGACTCCCGTTGTCCGCGAGAGGATCGTCGAGCAGTGTAATTGCGAGGGGTCGAGGGTGGCACAAGGCGATGTGCTCGCCAAGCTCGACGACAGCGAGGCCCGGGCCGTGCTTGGCGAGATCGAAGCGCGTCAAGCACTTGCCCAGGAAGAGCTCCGGAGGCTGACCGTGCTTGCCGAAAGGCGTGCGGCAAGCCAGCAGGCGCTCGATCGCGCGCAAAGCGAGCTTGGCCAGATCGAAGCGCTGGTTGCCGGACAGAAAGCGCGGCTCGACACCTACGTCTTACGAGCGCCGAGCGCCGGTATCGTGCTCAGGCAGGACGGCGAGGTCGGTGAGATCGCCGAACTCGGCGCCGTGTTGTTCTGGGTCGGCGAGCCGAAGCCGCTGCTGGTGGTCGCCGAGGTCAACGAGGAGGACATTCCACGGGTCGAGATCGGCCAGCGCGCGCTGCTTAAATCCGATGCGTTCCCTCGGCAGAATCTGGAAGCGGTGGTCGACAGCATCACGCCCAAGGGCGATCCGGTGACGAAGACCTATCGCGTCCGCTTCCGCCTGCCGGACAATACGCCGCTTCGTATAGGCATGTCGACCGACGTGAACATCGTCATCCGCGTTTCGAAAAATGCGCTGTTGATCCCGTCGGTTGCGGTGGATGGGAACAAGGTGTTCGTAGTCGAAGGCGACAAGGCCTGGCGGCGTGAAATCCGAACGGGCATTCGCGGCACCAATGGCGTCGAAGTACAGTCAGGCATCGACGAGAAGGTCAGCATCGTCTCGCCCTATCCCGCCGACCTCGGCGACGGGGGGCGCGTGAGCATCGCCGCCGCGCAGGAGAGATAGGCAACGATGGCGCTGATCGTCGACATTGCCGTAACGCATATCGCCGGCCGCGGCCGCCAGACGTTGGTCGCCATAGTCGGCGTTGCGGTCGGTGTCGGCTTCTCCATCGCCATGGCGGCGCTGATGCAGGGCGGGCAGGACGATTTCGTCAGGCAGCTCGTCGACACGATGCCGCATGTCGACATCACCGACGAGCAGCGCACCGCCCGCCGGCAGCCGGCCGAGGACTACTTCGAGACCGCCGCCATCTCGGGGCTCCGGCCACGCGACGATCGGCGCGGCATCATCAACCCGACCGCCGCGACCTCCTGGCTGGAGAGCTGGATTCCCGGCCGGTTCGCAGCAAGCCTCAAGACGCAGGGCGTGATCCGGTATTCCAGCCGCGAAGTGGGCGCAGCTATCATCGGGGTCGATCCGCAGCGCGAGACCGGCGTTTCACCGATCGTCGGAGAGTTCGTCGAAGGCAGCTTTTCGGCACTTGCCGCGGGCGGCAACAACGTGCTGATCGGCAACACGATGGCGAGCCGGCTCGGTGCCGGGTTCGGCGATACGATAACGGCGGTCTCCTCGGAAGGGCTGACGCGCAATTTCAAGATCGCCGGCCTTTTCCACACCGGCACCACCGCGCGCGACGAAGGCGAAGCTTATGTGCTTTTGAAGAACGCGCAGATTCTCTCAGCGCGGCCAAACGCCATCAACGAGATACGCATCAAGCTGGACGATCCAAATCGCGCCCCAGCGGTGGCGCGCCGTGCCGAGGCTGAACTGGGCTACAAGGCCGTGGCGTGGCAAGAAGCCAACGAATCGATTCTCGAAGCGCTCGTTGTGCGCAACGTCATCATGTACACGGTGGTCGGCGCGATCATGCTGGTTGCTGGCTTCGGCATCTACAACATCATCTCCACCATCACGCATGAGAAGGCGCGCGACATCGCCATCATGAAATCGCTCGGCTTCCCAGAGTCCGACATGCGCCGGCTCTTTCTGCTCGAAGGCCTGGTGATCGGCGCTGCCGGTTCCGCTCTCGGCGGGCTGCTTGGCTTCTCCATGACCTATGCACTGTCGCTGGTGCGTTTCGAGATCGCCGCGACCGGCCAGGAGATGACCCGGCTGCCGATAGCCTGGAGCCTGACCCACTATATCATCGCCTCGGCCTTCGCACTGGGCTCGGCGGCGGTGGCTGGCTACCTGCCGGCGCGCCGTGCAGCGCGCCTGAATCCGGTCGACATAATAAGAGGCGCGACATGAGCGCACTCATCGAGACCGAGAGACTGACCCGCATCTTGCCAGAGACGGTCCCCGTTACGCTGGTCAAGGACATCACGCTCACGATCAACGACAACGAATTCGTCGCCGTGACCGGTCCCTCCGGCTCCGGTAAGTCCTCGCTGCTCTATCTGCTTGGGTTGCTCGACCGGCCGACAGGCGGGACCTTGAGGATAGGCGGACGCGATAGCGAGCCTATGAATGAAAGGGAGCGGGCGCAGACACGGCTTTCGACGCTGGGCTTCGTCTTCCAGTTTCATTTCCTTCTGCCGGAATTCACGGCGCGCGAAAATGTAGAAATTCCAATGCGCAAGCTTGGTCGGCTGGCCCGACCCGTGATGCGCGAACGGGCTGGCGAGTTGCTGTCATCGCTGGGGCTCGGCGAACATCTCGACAAGCGGCCGGACCAGCTTTCGGGAGGCCAGCGTCAGCGCGTCGCGGTGGCACGTTCGCTCGCCAACGACCCGCCGCTTATCCTCGCCGATGAGCCGACGGGGAGCCTCGACAGCAAGAGCTCCGAGCAGGTGTTCACAATCCTGGAGAATCTGGTGCGCGAACGCGGCAAGACGGTCGTGGCAGTCACGCATGACCTGGACATGGCGGCGCGCATGGATCGCCGCATTCACATGGTGGACGGGAAGATCAGCTGAACCGGGCCACGGCGCGATCAGGCCACCGCCGACGTCTCGAAACTGGCCTCGAGCCAGGCTATTGCGCCGATCACGTCGTCGAGGGCATAGTTTGCGGCCGTCGGTCCGTTCGGCTTCACGCGGATGGAGATGCCGCCAATTTCATTGATCGCCTCGAAACCGTGTTCGTCCGATGTATCGTCTCCGAGGAATATCGGCCGCCGGCCGACAAAGGGCGGAATGTCCATGAAACGCCGGATGGCAGCACCTTTGACGGCTTCCAAAGGCATGAGCTCGACGCCGGCGTTTCCCGGAAGCACCCGATAACCCTTCGGAAGCCGGGCCAATGCCTGTTCGACGAGCTGGATTGCGGGTGCAAGCAGTTGCGGTGCTGCTCTTGTATGAACGGCAAGGACCGGCCCCTTGCGCTCGACATAGACCTTGCCGCTGCCCAGTTCGGCCTCGATCTCGTCCGCAAGGGCGGCGATGTCGGCCGGCGCGTCGGCGGCATCGATCGGACCGCTCGGCGTCAGCCGGTGCTCCAGCCCATACAGTCCGGCGATCCGCAGCTTCAGCGGATGGAACAGCTTGTCCACGGCGGGAATCGATCGGCCGGTGATGAAGGCGACCGCACCATCCAGCCGCCGCTCGATGCGTTCGAGCAGATTGCGCAATTCCTCGCCGACGAACACCGCGTCGGGATGGGCAGCGTGTTCCAGCAGGGTTCCGTCGATGTCGAGGAAGAGCGCCCATTGCCCTTCCGACAGGTTCAACGCCGGCGGTTGTTCAAACCTTTTCACGACGCTGCCTTCCGAGCCCGCTCGAACATCGAGATGACGTTGTTGGTGTTCGATGGCGGGCGCTCGCCGGTTCCGGTCACCCTGTCGAGATCGCCGCGTTTGCGCAGGCGCGCGGCGTCCAGCAGCATACTGCCGGCCCAGCGGTAGACATTGTTGTCGCGGACCATCTCGCGCATCGGCCGCAAACGTTCGCGCTGCTCTTCCGGCGTCATCGTCAGCGCCTGCAACAGCGCCTCGCTCATCATGGCCGCATCGTAGGGGTTGACGATCAGCGCTTCCAGCAGTTCGCGCGAGGCACCGGCGAAGGTGCTGAGCAAAAGCACGCCCTGTTCGTCGTCGCGCGCTGCGACGAATTCCTTGGCGACAAGGTTCATGCCGTCATGCAGACTGGTGACCATACAGATGTCGGCGGCGCGATAGACCTCGTAGACCTGCTCCTGCCGATGATGTTCGGCGACCATCAGGATAGGGCTGTATGTCTCGCTGCCATAGCGCCGGTTGAGCTCCTCGGCACAGCGGCGGCATTCGTCGTGGAGTTGCTGGTAGGCGGGCAATGTCCCCCGGCTCGGCGCGGCGATCTGCAGGAAAACCACCTTGCCTATCCATTCGGGATATCTCGTGAACAATTCGTCCAAGGCATGGAAGCGATCGAGAATGCCTTTCGTGTAGTCGAGGCGCTCGACGCCAACGCATAGTTTGGTATCCGCAGACAGGCCGAATCTGTCGCGCACGCTGGCGCGGCACTCCTCCACAGACGGCAGTTTTGCCAGCAATTGGGCCGGCCATTCTATGGAAATGGGATAGGCGTGGACCAATGTGGTCTGCCCACCATAGGAGATTGCCGCGTCTGCCCGTTCGATCCGGCTCTCCAGAAAGCGGTCGACACTTTCGGTGAAGTTGTTGGCATGGAATTGGGTATGAAAGCCGATGATCGAACTGCCGAGCAGTCCTTCCAGGATCCGCTCACGCCACGGACAGATGCTGAACACTTCCGAATTGGGCCAAGGGATGTGCCAGAAGGTGATGACTATCGCGTCCGGCAGGCGCTGGCGAATCATGCGTGGCAGCAGCGCAAAATGGTAGTCCTGCACCAGCACGATCGGCCGTTCGTTGCGGGCTTCGGCAACCACCGTATCGGCGAATTTGCGGTTGACGGCCTCGTAGGCGTCCCAGTCCGAGGCGCGAAACACGGGGCGGGTGAAGGCGATATGGCAAAGCGGCCATAGGCCCTCATTAGCGAAGCCCAGATAATAGCCCTGATATTCCTCCTCCGTCAGCCAGACCCTGCGCAGCGTGTAGGACGGATTGCCTGGCGGCACCTGCACCCGGTCGTCCTTGTCGACGGTGAGGCGGTCTGCCGTGCCGCCGCCATAGGCGATCCAGGTGCCGGCACAGGCGCGGGTGATGGGCTCGAGTGCCGAAACCAGCCCGCTGGCCGGCACCAAAAGTTGGACCCCGTCATCCTTGATGTTGTGGATGTAGGGTTCGCGGTTGGACACCACGATGACCTGTGCGTCCGGCAGGTCGTCGGCCAGGATCTTGCGCAAAGTGTCGGGCGACCATGTGACCAGTGCCGCATCGGCCGACTGGCCGTTCTTTTCGAACTCGCGCAGCACCTTGCGTGCCGCTTCCGACGCGACATCCTCGCTCGGCGTGTATGCGGCCGCCGTTGCGCGGCCGCGACGCTGGCGGGATATCGACAGGAGAATGGCAAAAGCGGAAAAGCCAAAACTTGCAATCAGCAAAACCCAGAGCAGGTTTACAGTATAATCTGACATGGAATGTGATCTCGCCTCCGGCCGGTCGATAGCCGTTTTTTTATTTGTTTTCTGGTTCGCCGCCGTATGACAACGACAACGTCCCCGCCCCGCCTATTTTTGCAACGCACAAAGAGGCTATCGGTTCCGGACGATTGCAATGCCGCGCGTCATTTTCGATGCGCCGCATCGCGGCGGCATCAAGTGCGTACGATGAGCGGCACCATCCCCTCATACCGATCAGCGAGAAAGGCGACGACCCGGTCGCCGACACGCTGGAATGTGAGGTCGACCACTGTCGAGCCGACACCTAGATGCCGCAATGTCAGCGTGTCGATGCCGATCGGCAGCCTTGGGCGGGTGACCCGGATTTCGCTGTTCCAGCCGTCGATTTCGAGCCCAAGGCAGGCCTGCATGAGCATGAAGGCCGATCCCGCCGACCAGGCCTGCGGCAGGCAGGCGACGGGATAGGCGATGGGCGCTTCGCCCGGCGACCGGGTAAAGCCGCAGAACAGTTCCGGCAGCCGCATGTTGAAATGGACAGCCGATTCGAACGTGCCGCTCATCAGCCTGACTACGCTCTCGCGCACTCCATAACGTGCCAGGCCGGCACCGCACATGGCGGTGTCGTGCGGCCAGATCGAACCATTGTGGTAGGACATCGGATTGAAGAATATCGCATCGTCGGCCAGCGTCCTCACTCCCCAACCAGAGTGGAACGACGCAGAGAGCAGCTGATCGGCGACCATCTGCGCCCGTTCCGGCTCGGGCAGCCCGACAAAGAGAAGATGGCCGGCATTCGACGTCCGTACCTTGCAGAGCTCGCCTGCACCATCGATCGCCAGTGCATAGAAATTGAGATCGTCCATCCAGAAATGGCGTTCCACCGCGGCGCGCATGGTTTCGGCGCGTTCCTCCCAATGATCGGCCTTGTCGTCCTCGCCGCGGCGGCGGGCGAGCGCCGCCAGCCCACGGAACGCGGCAAAGACGTAGCCTTGCACCTCGACCAGGGCGATCGGCCCCTTGGGCATGCGGCCATCGGCATGGAAGACGGAATCGAAACTGTCCTTCCAGCCCTGGTTGGCAAGGCCGGTCTCGGCGCCGCGCTGGTAGGTAACGAAGCCGGTCGCGCGGCTTGTCTCCTCCGTCCATTCGGCCGCTGCACAGAGCGATGGCCACAGGCTGTCGACGAACGCCATGTCGCCGGTACGATCCGCATAGGCGCAAGCGAGATGAATGTAGAGCGGCGTGGTATCGACGCCGCCGTAATAGCGGCCGAACGGGAGCTCCCGCAGTGCCGCCATCTCGCCCTTGCGGGTCTCGTGCATGATCTTGCCCGGCTGCGAATCGCTGAACGGCGACGTTTCGGTCGCCTGATGCTGGGCGAGAAAGGCGAGTACGCCGCGCGCCAGCCCAGGATTCAACCACAGCATCTGCAGTGCGGAAATCACCCCGTCACGGCCAAATGCCGTCGAGAACCAGGGTATGCCGGCATAGGGGTAAGGTCCGGTTGAAAGCTCGGTGGTCAGCAACGCCACGTCCGCGCGCGCGCGTTCGATCCAGTCGTTGAAGACGCGGCCGGAGCTGTGCACCGTCGCGCCGTGGCGGCGTTTGGCGCGCATGCCGAAGCGAGCGCGGGCGGCAGCAGCCCGAAAACGGTCGCGGTCGGGTGTCTCCGCCACTTCCGGGCCGACCTCGATATAGAGGACCTCGCTGCTGCGCTTCGTCACCGCAACCAGGAAATCCGCGCGGCTGGCGGTCAAATTGTCCGGCGCCTGCGAGAACGAGATCGCCGACAGGCGCACGAGCTGGTCCAGCCCGTCATATCGAAGCACCACGGATGTCGGACTGGTCTCGGCGGCGTGGGCTATTCCGCGCTTGAGCCGGGTCGAACCGCGCACCTCGAACATGTCGCGGAAATCTGCTGCGAAATGCAAGGAAACCCGAATGGCCGACGATTCCTGGCTGTAGTTGGAAAGGGTGATGCGCTCGAACAGCCGGTCCTGCCAAAGCAGCCTGACGCGTTCTATGTGGATCGCGCCCTGCGGAATGTCGCGACCACCGACACTCTGGATCGGCAGATTGGTCAGGTTCGAGGTGAAAAGCACATTGTCCTGGCTGAGCGAGGCGCCGAGCAACGACATTTGCCGGCCACCGACCGTCAGCCGGAATTCCGAAAGCACACGCGTGTCGTCTCGGAAAAAGCCATCGCCGGCGCCGCGGATGTCGCCATAGGCGTCGGCCACCGCGAAGCAGTCGGCTTGCTTGAGGGCGAACAGCCGGTGCGGCTCCCGGGGCGCAACCTCGTCGAGGGAGGCAAGGGCTACGGCGGGATCAAGCTTACGCTCGTCGAGTTGATTCATACGTCACAAGCTCTGTCGTTTCGTTCCAACGTCCACAATGACGCCGATCAGGACGCTCTCGCTTCACCGGGAGCGTCGATCACGCGCGTATACGCAGCCACATAGTCGTGGGCCATTCTCGTGGCAGAAAAACGGTTTTCGAACACGGCTCTCACCTGTCGCCTGTCGAGGCGCAGCAATTCCGGTATCGAGGTGACTGCGGCATCGACCGTATCGACAAGGAAACCGGTCACGCCGTGGTCGATGATCTCCGGCAGGGCACCGCATTTCCAGGCGATTACCGGCGTGCCACAGGCCATAGCCTCTATCGCGGCAAGACCGAACGGCTCCGGCCAATCGATCGGAAACAGCAGGCCGGCCGCCTTGCCGAGGAATTCCGCTTTTCTGTCCTCTTCGATCTCGCCGATATAGTCGACACGGTCGCCGTCGATCAGCGGCTCGACCGTGTCGTGGAAAAAAGGGCGGTCGTCGTCGCCGATCTTTGCTGCAAGCTTCAGTTTCAGCCCGGAGCGCAAGGCGATCTCAATGGCACGCTCCGGGCGCTTGTCGCGCGACAGCCGGCCGAGAAAGGCCAGATACGGCTCGTCCGCATTCGTCTCGAAAGTCGGCTCGTACATATTGATCGGCAGCCCGTGATGGATGGTCGCCAGCCAATTGGCCCTGGGTAGCCCGGTTCTCTGGCTGCGGGAAATGGAGATCATCGGAAAGCGCGGAAAATGTTCGTAGGCCGGGGCTAGGTCGACATAGTCGAGCCTGCCATGCGGTGTCGTCACCGTCCGGTCGGGCATGTGTTCGAAGAAAGGAAAATGCAGGAAGTGGCTGAGATGGAAATGGATGATGTCGAACTGTTGCGCACGGCTCCTCACCTCGGCGAGCATCGAGAGATGCGCCGCGGTTTCGGATTTGTGCGGGCGCGGATCGAGACGGAGCGCGCGCTCGCGACACGCCACCAATTTCGCCGACGTCTTGGTATCGCCACTGGCGAACAGGGTCACGTCATGGCCAAGCTCGACCAATCCTTCGGTCAGATAGGAGACGATGCGCTCCGTCCCTCCATAGAACCGGGGTGGCACGGATTCATGGAGCGGCGCCACATGGGCTATTCTCATGTTTTGGCATTTCCCTCAAAAAGACTGCTCGTGGCATCGAAATGCATCAGCCGCGCTAACGTTCCCGTACAATGGCAAGATGTCACCCAATTGGGGCAAGATGTCACCCAATTGGAGCTGCCGGGCGCGTCCACCGCTGCTCGTCTCGTGCAGCCAACATTTTTCAGGCCAAGCCCTCTTTTGCCGGGAACCAAAGTCGGGTTCGCGAGTTTAGTGGGGTTCGATCGCACGCATCCGGTCGACGGGGAGGAAATGATGGACCGCTTGCAATTCTTTTCGCCCGTGCGGGTTTTGCGCGGACAGGGACAGCCTGTGGAGGAGATCGACAGCGTTGCCGAAGCAATGGCATTCTTGCGAAAATGGCCGGCGGGGCGGCGCGGGCCGGTTTACCAGTGCGCCGTGAATTGCTGCGCTGCGGCCATGGCCGGCCGGATGTCGGCCGAGGAAGCGAGAAAGGCTTTTGCCGGCTTCGCCCGGATCACCCGCCTGCTCGAGGGCGATCGGCCGTTGCCGATGAGCGGCGAGGATCGGCATCGCGATCACGCCTTGAGGCGATAGCGCCGACTGCCGCAGATGGTCCGAGCAAGGGTGGCATTCAGCCGGAGCGCCCGATCGGCGACCGACGAGCAGCGCCGGCAAGGTGTCGTAGAGCGCTGCCCAGTAGGGGGCGTAAAACTCACGCCGGTATTCCGGCACTATCCAGTAGACTGCGGCAATGGTCGTGAGCGTAACGATGAAGCCGATGAGCTTGCGCACGACACGCTCGACTTCAAGCGCTCGCATCGGCTTCGCCTGCAATCCCGTTGAACGCCTTCGAAACGTCTGGAAATAAGCCGTGTCGACCGCGATCATTGCTGCAGTAGTAGCTGCAATGACAGTCATGGCCTGCAAATGCACAGGCCAGCTTCTGTCGGCGAGCATCGCGACGGTGAGCGCAAGACCAAGCAATCCTGCAAGGCCAGTGAGGGGCGCGGTCGCCGATTTCGGTCGGAGCGTCATACTACTACTCCCGTTGTCGTGAGGATCGATCGTCGTTGCCGGCCGCGTGGTCGCCGCCACGGTTCAACTCGAGTGGCGCCGCCACCGGAGCCGCTTGAGCAGCCGCTACACTCCGCCGCTGCCGTTAGACCCGCCGCTGCTTGTTCCGTCGTTGCCGCCACTGGATCCGCTGCTGCCGCTCGAACCGCTGCTGCCGCTCGAACTGGTAGTACCGCTTGAGCCGCTGGCGCCGCTCGATCCGCTCTGCTGCTTGAGCCGCCGATGGGCCCCTTGTTGACATTGTGCGGGGAGGGATGATTGTTAGCGCCCTCGCTTACATTTTCGCAGGTGCATTTGCGCTGATATTTGGCGCCGAAGGCACTGCCTTCATTGCTCGCCTTCTGGCAGACCAACCCATGGCAAATCAACGTCGCTTCGGTTGTCTCGGGGGTAAGGCCCGTGATGACTAGTGCGGTTGTCGTGGCCGCCATGCCCGTGATCGTGAACCGGAGTAAATTCCGAAAATTTTGCATAGATACCTCGCTTTCTGACGCCTCGCTTCTCGGGCTCGCGCCCAAGCTTCCTCGTTGTCGAGTGGATGTTTGCGACAAGGCCGCATACGGATCGCTTACGCCTCAGCGGTCGGGGCTCAGGGGCGGCATAAAAAGTTGGACGAAACGCAGACAATGGTGCCGCATTGCGGTATTTCGACCGGAAAAGGCCAAAGATGCACTTTTGGGGGAATGGATAATGTCGAAACGGCTTAGACTGGTGCTGGGAACGGCCGGCGCAATTGCCGTCGCCATTGTCTGGGGGATCGTCGCCACGTCGATGGGGGTGCCATCGATTCTGATCACTGTAGGAGCGGTCGCGATCGGCGCGGGCATCTACAGCTATGTCGATCGAAGCCGAAGCTGATCCGGTTATCAGGCTACGGGCATAGCGCAAAAATCCCACGGTCGCAGACTGTCTGCGGCAATGCTCAGTGTACGAAAATTACCAACGACAGCGTTCTGTGGAACGAGTGGCCTGCCGAAGCTATTGTGGTGGCGGTCCGAGACACCCCCGCCTCGGGTCATTGGCTCACCCGGCCGAGTGGTCCGCTGCTACCCGATGGCAGCGGACCTTTATCCGGAGGACAGACCCGGAAGACGGACATTGTGCCGAATCGAGGGAGAACGATGGTCGTTGACGAGATTGCCGCGCGGCGCCTGAAAAGTCAGCTCGAGCAATACATGGAGACCAGGAAGAGGCGCCACGATGCGGTTTCCACCGCAGCGGCTGAGATCGCGATCAGGGCTGTCATGCCGAATTGCCCGGCCTCCGGAAAAGCCCTGGACGACATGATTGCGGCATGTGCGTTCGAACACGGGCTGGGGGTACTGTTCGATCGACCTGACGCATGAAGGCCTAAACGCCATGAATCCCAACGCCAAAATCGCACGGTGCTGTCGTGCACAAATCCGACGCTGTTCCTGAGACCGCTTGCGACTAGATAAATCAACCAACCGGAGCAGGCATGCCGAGATATTTTTTTCATTTCCGAAACAATGACGGCCGCTTGACGGAAGATTTCGAGGGTCAGGAGTTGGACGGTTTGTCCGCGGCTCAGGATAACGCAATGGCTTCGGCCAAGGAAATCCTGGCCGAGGGCCTGCTCAGCGGCAGCCCGGTCCTGACAGGCCTTTCCTTCGAAATCTGCGACGAGAACCGGAACCTGCTTTTCCGATTTCCATTCTCGGAAGCTGCCGAAAAGGCCGGCACTCGGCCGTGATTGGCCAAAAGCCCCGCGATGCGGGCGAGCTTTGATCGAGCCTGGCTGAAAAACC
The DNA here is from genome assembly GCF_040320905.1 of Mesorhizobium sp. M0590. Classification (NCBI taxonomy): domain Bacteria; kingdom Pseudomonadati; phylum Pseudomonadota; class Alphaproteobacteria; order Hyphomicrobiales; family Phyllobacteriaceae; genus Mesorhizobium; species Mesorhizobium sp. M0590. The sequence continues at coordinate 217,374 of NZ_JAMYQN010000010.1, read as the reverse complement.
GCATGTCGCGGCAAGACGGTCGTTGGTGCAAATCAGCACCATAGGCAAATTAGTAGCATAGCTGCCGGCACAAAGCAAGAACAAATATGGGCTTGCCTTGCCTACGGGGCATTACTTATGTCCCTGCGTGTGCCGGCCCGGGCTATCGTGCGTTTCAGGAACTCGAGGGCAGGCACGGGTAGGGGGCACCAAGCGACGTTGCCATTTCCAACCAGTATGTCGATTTGTCGGGCCGGGTGTTCGTCAACTTACCGAAACGTCTTCGCAGGATGCTGTGATCAGGAGTTCCTTTCTCCCGCGGTTGCGTTTACAGGACGCTCAGGACAGTGTCGTTTGCGCGCCAGCAACTGGACCGAGTTAGGCCGGGCGCACAGTCCCCCTCCGTCAAGGTAACCAGTCCGGCGCCGTTTTTGGAGAACAATGATTTGTGGTGGTCAAATAAGCAAAAGAGATTCAAGGGAACGTGGGACGACCGACTGGACGGCCTATTCTCAGCAGAGGTCGACTACGCCGGGAAATCCATTCTCGATGTTGGCTGCAACATGGGTGTTGTCGCCTATGAGATATCCAAGCTAGGACCGAGTTCGATCCATGGGATCGACATTCTCAAGCCGCATATCGAGACGGCCAGGATGATCTTCCTGGGTTGTCCGGTCCAAAGCCGGTTCGATTGTCTCGATCTTGGCAGCCGGAAGCTGCAAAATGTTCTCCAACCGCAGTACGACATCGTCATGCTGCTGGCGGTCTACCATCACATGCAGTGGAGCCTCGGCGCGGACAAGGCGCGACGCGTGCTGTGCGATATCGCCGGGCGTGCTCAAACGATCGTTGCCCGCGTCCCTCCTGGCAAGGATAAGGAGATGATCGCGGTGCTTTCGGATGTGGGCTTTTCAATCAAAAGCAATCACACATCGCCTCTTGGAAGCCATCTCATGGTCCTCGCGAAACACTGACCAGGCATAGCGCGGCCGACGACGAATGGCGCAAGAGCCGCGTGGCTGGGGTCCGCTATGCTCGCATGCGAGGAACCGACGGTCATAGGCCGATGACGTGCAAGGATCCGGTTCGGCATTGACTGCGGTCGGGAACGAAGCCACAGACAGGTGATCGAAACCGTCTCGCGCTTCAAGATAACGTGAAGACCGGACGGGATCGCAACGGGCGGCGACGAGATGATTACAAAGAAACGAGTGTCAACGGCCCCAGCATATCCGCTGATCAAGCGTCTGATTGGCGAAAATCTGCCGCCGCACAAGATGCTGTATGTGACAGGTTTGCTGTGCTCGATCGCCGCTGCTGCGGCGACCGGCGCGGCGGCCTGGATCATGAAAGTCATGATCAACACCATCTATGTCGAGCGAGACGCTGCCGCTGTATCGGGTATCAGCGCCGTCATCATCGGCATTTTCCTGGTCAAGGGCATAGCTGCCTACTGCCAGACCATCACGACGGGAAAGATTCGCCGGGCTATCGTTTCGGACCTGCAAAACCGGCAATTTTCCCGAATGGTGTATTTCGACATCAGCCGTTTCGCGAACCAGCATCCGGCAAAATTCATCTCCAAAATCATGTTCAACGCGCGCGCCGGGGCGACCGTTATTCTCACCCTCACGAGCAGCGCCGTCTCTGATCTGCTGACCCTGATTGCCTTGGCCAGCGTCATGGTCAAGCAGGACCCGGTGATGTCGCTGATATCCGTGGCGGTTCTGCCGATGCTGTTCCTGTCAGTCGGCGCGATAACAAGGAAGCTCAAGGCGCTGGCGAGGGGCGAGACGGAATTGGCCGCACAAGTCCAGTCGATCGGCACGGAAGCCGTCGAAGGCATCCGCACCATCAAGTCCTTCCAGCTCGAGGACAAGGCGGTTGCCAGCTTTGCAAAGGCCGTCCGCAAGATGGAAAGACGTGGCATCCAGATCAACCGGACGTCAGCATTGATGAGCCCATTGATGGAGACCGGCGGCGGCGTGATCATCGGGCTTTTCGTTATGTACGCCAGCTGGCAGACCCTCGGCAACGGCAAGACGCCCGGCGAATTCATGGCCTTCATTACCGCGTTCCTGCTTGCCTATGAGCCTGCCAAGCGGTTGGCCCGGGTCAATGTCGACATCCAGAAGCAAATGGTCGCCGTCGAGCAGATGTATGATTTGATCGACACGCCCGAGCAACGGCGACTCGCGATTGCGGGCGAGCGTCTGACCGACGTCGATGGTGGTATCCGCTTTGAAGATGTGGCCTTTTCCTATGACGGCAACAGCCCCGCGCTCGAGGGTGTTTCCTTCGACGTGCGACCTCGTGAGAAGCTGGCGATCGTCGGCCGCTCCGGCGCCGGCAAGACCACCATCGTCAATCTGATCCTGCGCCTGATGGAGCCGGACAAGGGCAGGATCCTGATCGACGGAAAGGACATTTCGAAGATCAGCCTGGCCGACGTTCGCGATAACATCGCACTGGTATCTCAGGACGTCTTCCTGTTCGAAGGCTCGATCCGCGACAACATTCGCGACGGTCGCCCAAACGCCACCGATCAGGAAATCGAGTCCGCTGCGAATCTCGCCCGGGTCACCAGCTTTGCGTCTGCGCTCGAAAACGGGCTCGACACGCTTGTCGGGCCGAGCGGCACCAACCTGTCGGGCGGGCAGAAACAACGCGTTGCCATCGCACGCGCCCTGCTCAAGAATGCTGCGGTAATCGTCTATGATGAAGCGACATCCGCGCTCGACGGTGAAAACGAACGGGCGGTCATGGAGGCAGCCTTCGACAACACATTTCAGCGCACGGTGATCTGCATTGCGCACAGGCTGTCTACAATCAAGGCGGCCGATCGTATTCTCGTGTTTGACGCCGGACAGCTTGTCGATGCTGGAACGCATGACCAGCTTGCCAAGCACAGCGAGATATATCGTTCGATATTCCACCTGGAGACGCCCGATCCGATGGTCGAAAGCGGCAAAAAGCTGCGGCAGAGCGTATTGCGCTGAAGGCCAATGACCAGCTTTTATCACGGTTCCTATGTCCGGTATGTGATTGGTGGACTGGGCCTTCAGGTGCGCCGGTACAAAAAGGCGGTGCGCAGGTTGTTTTTCAGTCCCAAGCAGCCTCGTTCCATTCTTGAGCTACAGGCCAAGGTTGAGGCCCTGATCGTGCGCAGGGACTGGAAAGGCCTTGAAGCCGGTACCAATGAGATGGCTGTCACGGCCGATCATAATCGCGACCCGGAGCTGATGCAGAAGGCGGGCCAGGCGTTCGAACGCCTTGGCAACTTTGCGCGGGCAGCTGAGCTTCGGCTTTCCGCTCGCCGGCTGCGGAAAGGGAAGAGCGCCAACGAGTGGACCGGCGAGAATCTCGGATCGGATACACTGGCGATCGATCTTGTGGAGGATGACCCGCGCAGCCTTGGCCGGGTTATCCGCCACGCGCGACTGGCCGGCGCTGCCGCTGCCTATGCCCAAAGTGCAACAATTCGGGTCGAGCCGCGCCTGGTATCAATTCTGCAGCGAACGTTCCCGAAGGCGACCGTGGTCCCGGCGCAGCGGGATGTGGTCGGCGACAAACACGCGACTTTCGAAGATCTCGCCTGGGTGTTCGGACGCGACGCCGAAAAGCTTGCTGCCGACTTCGTACCGCTGCGGGCAGATCCTGAACTCGTCGAGGCATTCCGCAAGCGCTATCGGGCGATGACGGATCTGCCGCTGGTCGGTCTCTCCTGGGGCAGCAAGTCCCATACCAAGGACGTGCCTGATTTTCCTGAATGGGCACGGTTCATCGCCCAGACGCCAGCGACATTCGTTTCGCTCCAGTACGGGCAGATCAAGCCGGCGTTGCGGCGCCTTCGCAACGGCAACGACGCGCGTCTGATCTTTGACGACAGCGTCGACCAGATGGTCGACATGGACCGTTTCGCCGCACAGCTCGCCGCACTCGATGCTGTCGTGACGATCAGCAATACGGCGGCCCATCTTGCGGGAGCCATTGGCGTGCCGACTGTTTTCCTCATCGACGATAATTTTCAGACGGCATGGCCAGTGACTGGCGACCGGACACCCTGGTATCCGAAGGGCATTGTCATTCGCAAGGAGGGGCGCCCTTGGTCGCTGGTGCTCGACGAGGCCGGCCGGCGGCTCTCGTCGATCCTGACGACGCTTTCCGACGCTCCCCGGGGACGATAGAACATCGCCGTGCAGAACAGACGAACCATCCTTCAGAAGGCAAAAACCGCCGATCTGCGCCCGCAAGGCGCCGTCGGCAAGCGGCTGCAGAAGGTTCTCGAGCGGGCAAAGGAACTTCTTAGACGTCCTTCGCGCCACGCCGACGAAAGCGCCGAACGGCATATGAGGCTGATGGAGGAAAGCGTGCAGCGTGGTGATTGGCAAACTGCTCGCGACCATGCACTGGCGCTTGGCGTGCTTGGTGAGCAGCTTGGCGATCTCGGCCTGATCAAGAAAGCGGGGCGTGGACTGAGGCGTCTCGACGGAGGAAATCGCATCTGGCAGTTGATGGCGGCGAGCAAGCAGCTGCGCGGCAGGCCCGATTGGGATGGCAGTGATCTTGCGGGTCGCACGCTTCTCGTCGATCGTCGCGAAGGCGACCTGGCGATCTTTTTCCAGTTCGCGTCTTTGCTTGGTCCAGCAGCTGCGGCTGCCGGTCGATGCATCGTCTTCGTCGAGCCGCGACTGGCACCGCTTTATCGCAGAACATATCCTGCGCTCGATGTCAGGATTGAAGGGGAAGAGGACATGGCGGCGGTGGACGCCGATGTCGTTGCCGGTTTCGAGACGCTCGCAAAGCATTTCTGGCCGGACGACCCGGCGGCACGCGCGCCCTTCGTTCCGCTGGAGCCGGACCGCCGACTGGTTGCCGAGCTGCGCGGCACCTATCTCGATGGCGGCCCAGGTCCCCTGATCGGATTTGCTTGGGGAAGCCTCAACAAGAGCAAGGATCTGCCGGCCCTGGACGATTGGCGGACGCTGTTCAGCAGTCTGCCGGGGCGCCTCGTCAGCTTGCAATATGGCGATGTCGGGCCGGCCCTCTCCGAGTTCGAGCGCCACGCGCCGGGGCGCATCATCCATGACGCTTCCGTCGACCAGTTGACGGACATGGACCGCTTTGCCGCCCAAATTGCGGCGCTCGACGCGGTGGTGACGATCAGCAATACCGGCGCCAACCTGGCCGGAGCGCTCGGCGTGCCGACGATTGTCATGCTCGACGACGGGTTTCGACTGTCCTGGCCTGCCTTCGGCGAGACCGTCGCCGCATATCCGAGCGTTCGACTGGCCCGAAAAGGCGGCCGAGCCTGGGCGTCGGCAGTGCAGGAAGCAGGCGGACGGGTCATGCAAATCATCAGCGGAGCTGGCGATGGAAGGTAGCCTACTTCTCGGCCGGTTGCGCCGCGCTGTCGCGCTTGCAGGCTACAAATACAAGGTCTGGTTCCGACGTCACCGCCGGCAGCTCTTCCTTCGCTGGCGCGACGGCGACATTGCCGATCAGATGGCGGATTATCGGCGAAGCGTCGAGTCCCGCGATTGGCCGGCGGCCCTGCCGAAAGCCCTGGCTCTTGGATCCATTGCGAAGTCGAGGGGCGAGGTCCACCTGATCGACGAGCTCAGCAAGGCGCTGATGCGGATGGGCGCTTATGGCGCAGCCGCCGAACTCAGGATCGCCCGACGCCACATCGTCAACGGCCGCGTCGATGGCGAGTGGCTGGGCCAGGATATTTCTGGCCAGACACTGCTGATTGATCTGATGGAAACCGAAAAGCAGGGTCTGGCCACCGCGATCCATCATGCGAGTTCCGTCGGCTGTGCCCTGGAGCGCGCCGCCCGCTCGATCGTGCTGGTCGAGCGCCGCCTGGTACCGCTCTTTCAGCGCACTTTTCCGACCGCCGATGTGCGGCCGGTCGGCGCTGGCGGCAAGGCCGCCTATGCCGAGGCGCAGGCCTTCGCCGGCGTCCAGCATCTGACTGCCGTTTTCGAAACCGACGAGGCGACGATCCGCGAGCATTTCGTGCCCCTTAAGCCGGATCCGGCCCGGGTCGCTGAACTTCGCGCCCGCTACCGGAAGGAAGGACGGCCGTTGGTCGGTATCGCATGGGGCAGCTCCAATCCCGGCAAAGACCTGCCGCCGCTTGCCGCCTGGCGAAACCTGATCGGCCGACCGGACCTCCGGTTCGTCTCGCTGCAGTACGGCCAGATCGAGACCGATCTGAAGATCCTGACCGACGGTGAGCCGGAGCGAATTCTTCATGACAGATCGGTCGATCAGCTCGTCGACATGGATCTTTTCGCCGCGCAGGTTGCCGCGATGGACGCCGTGGTGACCATCAGCAATACCGGAGCGCATCTGGCCGGCGCGCTCGGCATCCCCTCGGTTTTCATTCTGGGCGACGGCTTCAAACGCTCCTGGCCGGTCGAGGGCGACCGCACGCCCTACTATCCATCGGCCGTGCTGGTCTCGAAACGGGAACGCCCCTGGTCCGTGGTGATGGGCGAGGCCGAGTCCATTCTGGCGCCATGGCTCACAAAAGTGAGTGGCTAATGCATGTCGTCCAAAAGCGCGTCACTGAATACGCTTCGACGCGATGCGCATTAAGGAGTTCGGCCGACGGACCGCGGAATGGAGCGCCCGTGTCGAACAGTCGTCGCAACAGGCCAAAAAACATAAGGCATTCCGAACCGGGATATAGTAAAGGCCAATTCGCCCCGCAGAGGATCGCAATTCTTGCCGGCATTTCTGCCTTGTGTTCGAATTAGCCGTAGGCTTAGGCGCCCAGTAATGGGGTTGGTCTGGCCGGCAGCGGTTCGGGCGCCAGCTCTGATAATCTAAAGGAGGTCTCTCCATGTCCTTTCTAAACATGTCCTTTCTAAAATTTTTCCAGGCCAAAGAGCCGCCTCTTCCTCTTATCGTATCCTTTCCAAAATCGGGGCGCACGTGGCTGCGTGTCATGCTGGACGATCTCGGAGTTGAAGTTCAATACATTCACGACGGAACCGACCACAAGTTACTTCGACCGATATCGGGCCTCAAGGAGAATAAATCTCGATACAAGAAGAGAAGAACAATAATGCTTGTTCGCGATCCAAGAGATACGGTGGTCTCAGGGTACTTTCAGGTTCAGAAGCGCCACATGCTTCCAGCGGGATCGTTCAGCGATTTTATCAGAAGCGACAATCATGGGATTGAAAAGATCATCAGATTTAATCTGCATTGGTTCGCGGCCATGCCCCGGATGCGCGAAATCCGGTATCTTCAATATGAAGATATGCATCGGGATACGGCTGGTGTCCTTCGCGCGATCCTTGGATTCCTGAACCAGCAGGCTGACGATCGGACGCTTGTCGAGGTGGCGAACAACCGAACGTTCGACAAGATGAAAGTGAGTGAATCGACCGGTGATCTGTCCGATCGATACGGCAAGATATTACAGCCGCGCGATGCGAATGATCCCGAAAGCTTCAAGGTGCGCAAGGGCAAGATAGGCGGTTACGGGGAATATCTTTCCGAGGACGACGTGGCCTATTGTGACGAGCAGTTGGCTAAGTTCGAATATTGGGAGAAGCTGGACAAGGTTTTTAGCACGAACGGCTTGTGCTACGCTCGCGTCGATAACCGCGCCCGGGTCGCCTTGGGTTAGGGAGCATTGCCGACATGGTGATGCGGACCGGATTCATTTGCGGCTGCGGCCATAGCGGGACGACGTTGATTGCGACGATCCTTGCGTCGCATCCCGACGTCTACCTGCCGCTCCAGGAAACCAACATTTTCTTCAAGTGGACGCCACTGGCCATGTTCCGCTTCTGGAAACTGAAGCGGGCGGCGCTCGATGCTGGAAAGAACCTGCTGCTTGAAAAGACACCGCGGCATATCCGCCGTGTCGCCCGCATTCGCCGGCTCGTGCCCGGTGCGCGTTTCGTCATGCCGGTGCGAGATGGGCGCGACGTCGTAGCGTCCCTGATCAAACGACTTGGCGACCCAACGGAGGCTCTCGACCGCTGGATCAACGACAATGCGCTGGTTCTTGCGGAACGGGGAAAGCCGGATGTGCTGATCTATCGCTATGAGGACCTGGTCGAGAATCCGGCCAAAGTCGTCGAGCAGATATGCGGCTTTCTCGATGTAACCTTCAGCCCGGATCTCCTCGACTATCACAAGAACCCGCAGCAGTGGTTCAAGCCGACCGACGCCAGCGGCGAGACGCCGCATGCGGTGCTCCGGAACCAACAGGTCAATCAGCCGATCTATGACGGGAGCGGAAGATGGCGCTCCGAACTTGGAAACGCCGAGCTACAGGACCTGGTCCAAGGACGAGGTGCCCAGCTTATGAAAGCATTCGGTTATGCATGATGTCGGTTCGGCATCTGCTTGAAATGCCGTCTACCAATCAATTTTGTCGATCAAACCCGTTTTGAACAGGCTGTGAGCTCCTTCGTACAGCATTGACTGTTCGCTCATCGCGCTGAGAGCGGCTTTACCGCTCGATACCTCATGATACTGGCGATATTTGGAAGCGCCGTTCCAATACTGACCTTCCGCCACCGCGACCTGCGCCTTGTCGTTGAAATCGGCGAAGAACTTGAAATGAAGCAGGCCAGCCAATCCCTTTATATAGTTTCGCCAGTAGGGCAGCGGTGAGTGAATCGACGTAAAAATCGTCTGGCGATCAACATATATCAGAGGAAACTTGGTCAACTTGTGCTGCCTGGCGAAAAGCCGGGTTCTCGGGCCGCCTGTGATCTTGAGATGCCGAGGGCTCCTCGTCACCTCATAGCCGCTGCCGTCGAAATGGTCCGCAACTTGCCATGGCGGCACGATGGGATCGAAGGGTACGTCCCAGATGTTTCCGCTCGGATACATGTCGATCATCGGCGCCAGCAGGCGTGTCATTCCGCGCCGCTTGAGCCAGTCGGCCATCGCACCGAGCGGATGCTGATCCATACCGTCATAGACAAGATATTCGTCCGCATCCACGGTCAGATACCAGCGAGGCTGACCATAGATCTGCACAATCCGCTGACGCCAAAGGTTTCCCAGGTCCGACTGCGAATAGGTGATCGGCGAGCTGAATAGATCGACATCTGGCTGCTCGGCCAGAAGCTCAGCTGTTCCGTCTGTCGAGCGGTCATCGAGGACGGCGAATCTGGTGACGCCGAGTTCGCGATAGTGCTTCAGGAACGGGCGTAGCCTGTCCGCCTCGTTGCGGATGACGAGGATCAAAGGCAGGTCATTCGCTTTAAGGGGCGTTATCGGCCGCAGCGATGACACTTCTGCCCGTCTTCCGAAGGTGTGTCTCAGCCGATATATGGCGGTGTCGGTAATCGTCCGGCGGACAATGGCGGGCCAGGTTGCTTTGCTCAAGCCATCGATTCCCCTCATGGCGGTCACCGCCCGGCTGGAGCTGGCGCTGATCCGCTGTTTGCAGTTAATTTCTACATGCAGCACCGTTAGGCAAATCGCAAGCAGTTGCGGACAATGGACACAGGCCTGTTCTGAGTTCCGGCGGGTGAGCTTTCCAAGTGTTGCCGATGCGAGCTGGCCTCTATAGACATCGTCAGATGGCAACAAGGCCGGAGCCCAGACCCCATGTACGCCGGCATTCGTGGCACCGAAATTCAATTCGACAGGCCGCTCCTGTTCGTGCGCCAGCGTTATGCGCCTTTCGGTGGCGGCGAGATCATGTTGGAAAACATCATGGCCGCATTCGCCGCGCGTCAGCGGCGGGTGGCCGTGCTGTCCGGCGACTGGCCGCGTTATGAAGGCATCGAGTTCATCCATTGTGCCGGCCGCCGGTTTCCGCGTTCGCTGCGGGCGACGTCCTTTGCCCAAGCTGCCTGCCGCAAGATCGCCGAGATGCCGCCGGCGCTGGTGCAGAGCAACGATCGCCTCCCGTGCTGCGATGTCTTCCGGGCCGGGGAGGGCGTTCATGCCGCCTATCTTGCCGAGCGGCGGCGTTTCGAGACGCGGCTTGGCAGGGCGGCAATGGCGCTGAGCCCCTTTCACCGCCAGACGCTGCGCCTTGAACGTGCAACCTACGCCAGCCCGAGGCTCAAAGCTGTCATTGCCATTTCGAAGATGGTGGCAGAGGACATTGTCCGTCACTACGATTATCCGGCGGAAAATGTGCACCATATTCCCAACGGGGTGGATCTCGACCGCTTCAACCCGCAGCTGCGCCAGCAGCATCGGGCGACAATCCGCGCGCGGCTCGACGTCGACGAAAACAGGCCGGTCGTCCTGTTTGTCGGCTCGGGCTTTGCGCGAAAAGGACTTCTTGCACTGATGAAGGCGGTCGCTAGGCTCGATGGCGAGCCTGAATTGTGGGTCATCGGCCATGATTCGCGCGCCAACGCCTTCAGGCAGGCCGGTGACAGGCTCGGTCTCGGCGCACGGCTCAAGATGCTGGGGCCGCAGAAAGACATGCTGCCGTGGTACGGCGCGGCCGATATTGCCGTGCTGCCTTCCATCTATGATCCTTTCGGCACAGTGGTCATCGAAGCGATGGCCAGCGGCTTGCCCGCCGTGGTAAGCACCGGCTGTGGAGCGCGCGAGCTTGTCGAGCGGTTCGAGCCGACGCTCGTTTGCGATGCGGCCAGCGAAAGCGACCTCGCTGCAGCGCTCGCGCACGCGCTGCAGTTGTCGTCACGACCTGAGACCGCAGCCCGGGTGAGAGCGGCGGCCGAACACTATGATTTCAATGTCATGATCAAGCGAATGATGGCGCTGTATGAAGGCCTTGATCTGAAATGATTTTCGACTTTGTTGAATTAGGTTAGTACCCTCAGTGTGCTAACGGGCCGGGAGCCGATGCTGCAGATGCATTCGAATGACAGTGGCAGCTTTGATGCCGGAGCATTCTGACCGTGCCGGCGCTCTCGGTCATTATCATCACCCGCAACGAGGAGGCATCCATCGCGCAATGCCTTCGGTCGGTCCATTTTGCCGATGAGATCGTCGTTCTCGACAACAACAGCAGCGACAGAACCAGGGAGATTGCCGGTGCTCTGGGAGCAAAGGTTCTGATGACCGTTGATTGGCCCGGTTTTGGTGCGCAAAAAAACCGTGCGCTGGCCGCGGCAACGGGGGATTGGATCCTCTCGCTGGATGCCGATGAGTGGGTGGAGGCGCCGCTCGGCGCGGAAATAAGGGCCGCAATCGCCGACCCAAAAGCCAATGACGGCTTCGAAATACCGAGAAGATCGCGCTTTTGCGGGCACATTGTCCGCCATAGCGGCTGGTCGCCCGATCTGGTGCTCAGGCTCTTCCGTCGCCGCTCCGGGCGGTTCAGCGACGACACCGTGCACGAGAAGGTATTGGTGAACGGGAAGGTCAGCCGATTGTCTCAGCCGATCGAGCACGATTCCATTACCGACTTGGCAGATGCCCACGACAAGATCGGCCGGTACGCAGAAGCGTCCGCCGCGCAACTGCTTGCCGAGGGCAAAAAAAGCTCGATAGGCAAGGCGGTTTTGCGCTCGGTCTGGGCCTATGTGCGCAGCTATATTTTCCGGCTGGGATTTCTGGACGGTTCCATTGGTGCGATGGTGGCCGCGTATTCGGCCAGCTACACCTATCAGAAATGGGCCCGTGTCGCATTGGGAATGCGAGGCCCGGTCCACCCAAAAAAGCAACGCTGAGGCCAGGACAAATCTGTGAGAAACCGGCTTGGTTGACCGCAATTGTTGCCGAGCCATCGCCAACTAGTTAGTGTACGACCGTAAAAATCGAAAGCCAGGGTAGTGAATATGACTGATGCGTTTAGGGTATTTATCGGATGGGACAGCCGTGAGCCGATCGCGTACGACGTCGCGCGACACTCGCTGCTCAAACATGCGTCGGCGCCTGTCTCCGTCATTCCGATCAAACAGGACGAGATGCGTGCCCGCGGGCTATATTGGCGGGAAAAAGATCCGCTCGCCTCAACGGAGTTCACCTACACGCGCTTCCTCACGCCCTTTCTCGCCGACTACACGGGTTGGGCCCTGTTTTGCGATTGCGATTTCCTGTGGCTTGGTGACGTCGCAGGCCTGCTGAAATATACGGACTCGGACAAGGCGGTCTATTGCGTCCAGCATGACTATACGCCGAAGGCCACAACCAAGATGGATGGTGTGGTCCAGACGTCCTATCCTCGGAAAAACTGGTCGTCGCTGATGCTGTTCAATTGCGCGCATCCTTCGGTCAGATCGCTCACGCCAGAGGTCGTGAATCAGGAAAGTGGCGCCTATCTTCACCGAATGCAGTGGGTTGCCGACAAAGATTTGGGCTCATTGCCGGTAGAGTGGAATTGGCTCGAAGGTTGGAATGAAAAGCCTGCAGTCGGCACACCTAAGGCGGTCCACTATACCAGCGGCGGCCCGTGGTTTGCCGAATGGCAGAATGTCGACTACGCCGATTTGTGGATAGCAGAACGCGACGAGTTCCTGGCTTCCGATCAAGCGGAATCTTCTCAGAGCGCCGTTCGATAAGAACATCGTGTTTGGCAGGTGACCTGGGCGCTTCCGAAAGTGGCATTGATTTTCGTGTCGCCAAGGGCGCAGCAACCAGCCGTCAGGCGCGGGGCGTCGACAACAATGCGTGTTGCCGCCTGGGGGCGGGACCGGGGCAGATTGCGCCTACGAATCTGGCGGCTCCGGCCGGGTAAACATGCCGCGCTGAGATAAGGATCAGCTCGCGGCAATATGATCGGTTTTTTGGGTCCGTCAGCTCTTTCATCGGCCTAGCCGGCACGCGAAAGTCGACCATGCCGTCACTGCGAAGACGCCTCGATCGTTTCCTGGAGAACCGCGGGCCTAAAATACCGCGGCTGCAGCTGAACCATGTCGAGCGCCTGGCGCTGGTCCGTCGCCATGGTGATTTTTCCCTTGCCTATTCGACCGCCGTGCAGAAGGGGCTTCACTACTTCGGCGATGCCCAGGGCTACATCGCTTACGGCAGCAAAACGCGACATCATTTCGCGCTCGGTGATCCAGTGGCTGCCCCGGCCGATCGGCGCGACTATATCAGACGTTTCATCGAGGTTGCCGGCAGCCCGTGGTTCGTGCAGATCGGCGACCAGACGGCGCGCGTGCTTGCCGGGCTTGGCTATCAGGTCAACCGCCTCGGCGTCGACACCAGGCTTGTCCTGCCCAGACACGACTTTTCCGGAAAGCGCAATGAGACAGTGCGCTATTCCGAACGCTGGCTCTTGAAGAAGGGTTTTTCCTTCGCGGAGGACAACGGGACTGTCTTCCTCGACGAGATTGCCAGGCTCTCCCAGAATTGGCGGGGCGACCGCATCGTCAAGCGCTGGGAGATGAGATTTCTCAACAGGCCGTTTGCCGATCACCTTGGCGTCGATATGCGCCGTTTCGTCCTGCACGGTCCGGATGGGGAGCTCGTGGCCTTGCTGGATTTCGATCCGCTGTTCAGCGACGGCAAGGTCATCGGCTACACCACCTCGTTCAAGCGCAAGCACATCGATGCCTCGGCGCATGCCGAGATCGGCCTGACCAAATTCGCGGTCGACCGCTTTCGCGATGAAGGTGTTTCCGTCGTCACCCTAGGCCTGTCGCCGCTTGTCGAAATCGGACCTAGCGGGTTTGCCGAAAGCGATTTCTGGCGGCACGCCTTCCAGCGTGCCTATGACTCCCCCTGGGTCAATCGCACCCGCTTCAATCTGCAGGGGCAGGCGGCCTTCAAGCGCCGGTTCCATGGTGTCGAAGAGCCGACCTATCTTGCCTTTCGCAAGGGGACCTTTTTCGAAGCGCTTTCTCTGCTCCGGCTGATCAGGGCCGTCTAGTGCCTAGTGGCTGAGCGCTCGTCGTCTCCTAGTATGGTCGACCTCACACGGTCAGGCTCGGTTGTTTAGGTGGGAAAGGAATGCCGCGGCGGGAAGCAAAAGACCGGCTGCGAACCGCCGGCCCATTCTGCGGCGTCCACCAGTCCCGCCGGGGCACTTTGGCCTGAGAACGGCTCCGCGTCAGCGCCAAGGGGTCGGATTCACGGTTGCTGCAGCGTACCGCCAGGAATAACGAGGGTACCCTGGCCTGGCCTTGAGTATCTGAAGCCTATGAAGAACAAAGCAACGATGATCAAACAAATGACGATGACCGCGACGACGCTGCCAGGATGGTGTCCGGTATCTGGCGGTTGGACCATTGCCTTCCCGTATGGCTATCGCCGCGGACCTTCTTCATCTTCCAACCGAGCATGACGACTGTCAATGGGTACAGGAGTTGCGCCCGCCATCCAATCAGCCGACTGCAGCGTCGATCACGTTGCGCGCTTGCTGACCGAAGCTGATGATGGACCTAACCACAGCTTGTCCCAAGCACGCTTCCATCGCTGCGAAGCGTTGAAGGGCGGCGATCCACCGCGGCTTAGTCAGGCCGGAAACAGGAATGCAGCAGCGGGATCGAAAAAGACCTGCCGGCTGCAGGGCCACACATCCTGCGATTGCATGGCGGCGGAGGTCGGCCTGATGTCAACCTCCTGTCCAGCGGCGATGCGCGCGACGATCCGCCGGCGCTCGCCGTAAAATGCGATGTCGACGATCTCGACATTCAGTTCCGCGCTCGCCGGGCTCCGCTCCATGCTAAAGGCTTCGGGCCGGATCATCAGCTTGGTCTTCTGGCCTTTGCCGAACGTGCCGTTGGCCCTGACTCCGGATATGACCGAACCGTCTGTCATGCGGATCGTTGTCGTGCCGTTGGTGGTGCCGAGATGTTCGGCGGCGAGGAAATTCGAATTGCCGATGAAGCCGGCGACGAAATCGGTCGCCGGCCTGAGATAGAGATCCTCGCCGGTGCCGGTCTGCTCGATGCGGCCATCCTTGAACAGGGCGATTCGGTCCGACAGATGCAGCGCCTCTTCCTGATCGTGGGTGACGTAGAGAATGGTGACGCCGGTCTGGCGATGGATGCGGCGGATTTCGCCCTGGATTTCCTCGCGCAGCTTCTTGTCGAGCGCCGACAATGGCTCGTCCATCAAAAGGATCGGAGGATCGTAGGCCAGCGCCCGGGCCAGCGCGACGCGCTGTTGCTGGCCGCCCGACAGCGCACCGGGTAAGCGTCCGGCAAAGCTTTCGAGCCGCACCAGGGCCAGCATGTCGGCGACCTTTTTCTTCACCTCGGCGTCCGGCCGGCGGCGAACCCGCAGCGGAAAAGCGACGTTTTCGGCCACCGTCAGATGCGGAAACAGCGTGTAGCGCTGGAAGACCATGCCGATGTTGCGCTTGTGCGAAGGCACTGCAAGCAGCGACTTTCCTTCCAGCAAGACATCGCCGGAAGTCGGGTCCTGAAAGCCGGCGATCGCGTAGAGCGTCGTCGATTTTCCCGAACCGGAGGGCCCGAGGAAGGTCAGGAACTCGCCCCTGGGAATGTCCAGCGTGACGTCGTGCACGGCGACGATCGCCCCGAACGCCTTGCGCAGATTGCGGATGGAGAGGAAAGGGTGGGTCATGTCCGGAACTTTCGCTGCAGCAGCGCCGTCATCACCATCAGGGCAAGCGTCAGCCCGACCAGCAGGCTGGAGGCAGCGGCGATCACCGGACTGAGGTCCGACCGCAGACTGCCCCAGATCTTGACGGGCAAGGTTTGCAAGCTGGGGCTGGCCATGAAGATCGCCACCACGACTTCGTCCCACGAGGCGAGGAAGGAAAAGATCGCGGCGGAGAAGATGCCGATCCGGATCGACGGCAAGGTGATCCTGAGCCTGGCCTCGAGCGGGCTTGCCCCGCAGACGATTGCCGCGTCCTCGATCGACTTGTCGAACCCTTCGAGCGCGGTGGCGATCGGAATGATGGCGAAGGGCAGCGCCAGCACGGTGTGGGCGATGACGAAGCCGATGGTGGTGCCGCCGAGGCCAAGGCGAAGGAAGAAGGCGTAGATGGCGATGGCGAAGACAACGACGGGCAGCACCATCGGCGTCAGCAGCAGGCCGCGCAGGATCTCACGTCCGGCAAACCTTCCGCGAACCAGGGCAAAGGAGGCGAGCAGGCCGATCGCTACTGCCAGGATCGCCGTCATGGTGGCGATCCGAGCGCTGGTCAGCGCGGCGTCGAGCCAGGCCGGATCGGCAAAAAGCTCCTGGTACCATTTGAGCGTCCAGCTGGGCGGCGGAAAAGCCAGCCAGCGCGACGAGCCGAAGGAGAGCAGGACAATGAAGACCACCGGCAACAGAAGAAAGCCAGCGACCAGCGCGGTGAAGCCGAGCAGGGCAACCCGCAGCCAACCCATGCGGTCATAGTCGAGCAGCATCTCAGATGCCTCCGCTCGTGCGCCTGGCACCGACAAGGCGCAGCTGCAGTGCGTAGAGAACCATGGTGACGACAAGCAGGATGAAGGCAGCGGCGCTGCCGAGCCCCCAGTTGAGCAGCGACTGGACCATCTGCGCGATCATTTCGGCAAGCATCATGTTCGACGTGCCGCCGAGCAGTGCCGGCGTTACGAAGTAGCCGAGCGACATGACGAAGACCATCAGGCCGCCGGCCGCGACACCGGGCAGCGACAGCGGCACGAGGATGCGGTGGAACGCCTGGAAAGGGCTTGCGCCGCACAGCGACGCCGCACGCAGCGTCATCGGATCGATCGCCCGTAACGTGCCGACCAGCGGCAGAATCATGAAGGGCAGCATGATATAGACCATGCCGATAGTGACGCCGGTGAGATTGTTGATGAGCGGCAGCGGCTGGTCGATGACGCCGATGGTCATCAGCGTCCGGTTGATCACGCCGGTACGCTGCAGGAGCACCATCCAGGCATAGGTGCGGGTGAGCAGGTTCGTCCACATCGACAGAATGATGATGCCGAAGATGATCGAGGCCAGTCCCGAAGGCATGATCGCCAGCATCCAGGCGACCGGAAAGGCGACAAGGACCGTGACGATGGTGACCAACGCCGCGACCAGGAATGTGTTGAAGAACACCCGCGCATAGGTGCCGTCACCAAGCAGGGCAGCATAGTTCTGCAAGCCTGGCTCGGGCTCCGTGACACTGCGCAAAAGCAGCGCCAGCACGGGGACGATGAAGAACAGCATAATCAGAATCAGGGCCGGCAGCAGGCCATTGAGACCTGCCGGCACCCGCACCGTTCCAAAGTTCCGGCGTGTTTCGACCGACATGACAGCGACCCGGCTACGGGACGAGACGGCGCGAACCGTCTCGTCCATTGCGGTTCAAGAGCGGGCTTATTTCGCCTGCCAGGCATACCAGCGCGCGGCGATGGTGTCGCGATTGGCGGCCCAGTAGTTCATGTCGAGATTGATCTGTCCGTCGACATGAGCGTCCGGCAGCGATTTCACGGCATCGGTCGGCATCTCTGCCTTGGCCTTGGTGTTGATCGGCGCATAACCGCTGGCTTCGGCAAATTTGGCCTGACCGGCGGGGCTGCTCGCCGCGGCGAGGAATTTCATCGCCGTATCCTTGTTCTTGGCACCCTTCGGTACCACCAGAACGTCGGCTGCGGTCAGGTTCTGGTTCCAGGAGACGCCGACATCGGCGCCATCCTTGTCCAGTGCGAAGACGCGGCCGTTCCACAGCTGGCCGAACGTTGCTTCGCCGGATGCGATCAATTGCTGCGACTCCGCCCCGCCGCCCCACCAGACGATGTCCGACTTGATGGTGTCGAGTTTCTTGAAGGCGCGATCGAGATCCAGCGGATAGAGCTTGTCCGCCGGAACACCATCGGCCAGCAGCGCGATCTCGATGACACCGGGCGCCGACCATTTGTAGAAGGTCCGCTTGCCCGGGAACTTCGTCAGGTCGAACATGTCGGCCCAGCCGGCCGGTTCACCCGAAACGGCGCCCTTGTTCCAGGCGAGCACGAAGGAATAGTAGAAACTGCCGACGGCGTGATCGGTGGTGAAGCGCGGATCGAGGTCGGCCTTCGGCACGGTCTTGAAGTCGATCGGCTCGAGCAGACCGTCCTTGGCCGCCTTGATGGCGAAATCCATCTCGACGTCGACGACGTCCCAGTTGACACTGCCGCTGTCGATCATCGCCTTCAGCTTGCCGTAGTCGGTCGGGCCGTCCTGCATGACCTTGATGCCGGATGCAGCGGTGAACGGCTCGGCCCAGGATTTGGTCTGCGCTTCCTGGGTCGTCCCGCCCCAGCTGGTGAACACCATGTCCTCGGCCTTTGCGGCCGTCGTTGCCAGAACTGTCGTTGCAATAAATCCGGCAAGGAAGCCGGTGATGATCAGTTTCATGTCGTTCTCCTCTGTTGTTTTCGTTGTTGTCTGTTCGCGATCGGTCGTTTTCGCCTTGATCGCGCATCTCCGGCCAGCGGCGGCTACCGCATGACAAAAGGATCGGGAATCGGGTCGTCGGAGGTGCGTATCCACACCGATTTCGAACGCGTGTAGTCGCGGATCGCATCGAGGCCCCCTTCGCGGCCGAGCCCGGATTGGCCGTAGCCGCCAAACGGAACCAGCGGCGAGACCGCCCGATAGGTGTTGATCCAGACCACGCCGGCATGGATGCCGCGCGCCATGCGGTGGGCTTTTGCCAGATTGGTGGTGAACACGCCGGACGCCAGACCGAACTTCGTGTCGTTGGCGAGCGAAAGCGCTTCAGCTTCGCCGTCGAAGGCTAGCACACAGAGCACCGGGCCGAAGAGCTCTTCGCGCACGCAGGCAAGGGTCTGATCAGGCGCGTCGATAATCGTCGGCGCGTAATAGAAGCCGTCCGCCATGCCCGCGGGGCGAATGCCGCCGGTGACCAGTTGCCCGCCCGCGGCCAGGCTTTCAGCAATGATCTTCTCTATCCATTCGCGCTGGCGCGAGGTGGCGAGCGGTCCCATTTCGATCGCGGGATCCTGCGGATCGCCAATCCTGATCGCCTCGGCCTTGCGCTTGAGCCGGGCGAGGAATTCGTCCTTGACGGAGCGCTGGACCAGCAGCCGCGAGCCGGCGACGCAGCTCTGGCCGGTGGCAGCGAAGATGCCGGCAACGACCGCGTTGGCGGCGCTGTCCAGATCGGCATCGGCAAACACCACGACCGGGCTTTTGCCGCCGAGCTCGAGCGTCGTGAAGGCGAGGTTTTCCGCCGTATTCCTGACGATCTGCCGAGCGGTCGAGGGACCGCCGGTGAAGGCGACGCGGGCGACGAGCGGATGACTGGTCAGCCGGTGACCGCAATCGTGGCCGAAGCCGGTCAGGATGTTCACGGTCCCGGCGGGAAATCCCGCCTCATGGACGAGTTCGGCGAAGGCCAGCAACGGGGCAGGGCCGTCTTCCGATGCTTTCAGAACGATGGTGCAGCCGGCCGCCAGCGCCGGCCCGAGCTTGACGGCGGACAGGAAGAGCTGCGAGTTCCACGGCACAATGGCGGCGACGACGCCAATTGGCTCCGGCCGGATGGTCACTTCCATGTCGGCCTTATCGATGGGGACAAACGAGCCCTCGTGCTTGTCGGCCAGCCCGCCATAATAGCGGTAATAGTCGCCGACATAGGCGATTTGGGCGCGGGTCTCGCGGATGATCTTGCCGGTATCGCGTGTCTCGAGTTCCGCCAGCCGGTCGGCATTGGCGACCACCAGATCGCCGAGCCGCACCAGAAGCTTGCCGCGTGCCGTTGCCGTCATTGCCGGCCACGTGCCGGAGCCAAGCGCCCGGTGAGCAGCTTCGACGGCGCGGTCGACGTCATCAGACGATGCAGCGGGCATCTTCGCCCATGGCGCGCCCGTCGAGGGATCGATGCTGTCGAAGGTCGCCGCCACTTCGACGAAGCTGCCGTCAATATAGTTCCTGAATTGAGTGGTGCTCATCGCAATCCAGCTTTCGGCTCGGAAAAGGCCGGCATCACCCTGTCGATGAAGAGCTGCAGCGATTTCTTCTTGCGCCGATGGGAAAGGCCGCTGTCGATCCAGATCGAATACTGATCGTAGCCGAGCGCTTCGTAGGCCTTCAGCCTGGCGATCACCTCGTCGGCTTCGCCAATGACCAGGTTCTGCTTGATCTTGTCAGGCGCATATTGCGGCATGGCCGCGATCTCGTCTTCGGTCAGCGCCTCCATTATGCCCTGGTGCACCGGCTTCTTGTTCTGGAACCAGGCGCCGAACTGGCAGTAGAACTGCGATAGATCCTGCGCGAGCCGGTCAGCCTCCGCGGCATCCTCGGCGACGAAAGTATGCATCAGCAGCATGATCTCCGGCCTTGGTACGTCGGAGTGGGCATTACACGCTGCATTGAAACGCTCCATCAGGCTGGCCACTTCGCCATCGCCGGAGGCAAGCGGCGTCACCTGGACGTTGCATTTGCTGGAAACCGCAAAGTCGTGCGAGTTCGGATCGCGTGCGGCCACCCAGATCGGCGGATAAGGCTTTTGCAGCGGCTTGGGCGACGAGGTGGTTGAAGGAAACGACCAGAACTCGCCGGCGAGTTCGAAATCACCATCCCAAAGGCCCCGGATCGCCGGCACCATCTCGCGCATACGCTGGCCGGCACCCCAGGCCTCGAGGCCTGGGAAAAGTCGCTGGTATTCGTAAGCGTAGGCGCCGCGCGCAATGCCGATGTCGAGACGGCCGCCGGTGACGACGTCGGCCATCGCTGCTTCGCCGGCAAGCTTGATCGGGTGCCAGAACGGCGCGACGATGGTTCCTGTTCCGAGCCGGATGCGCCTGGTTTTGGCGGCGAGCCAGGCGATGTTGATGAACGGGTTCGGCGAGATGGTGAATTCCATCCCGTGATGCTCGCCGATCCAGGCAGTCTCGAATCCTGCCTCTTCCGCCTGCAGAACCAGCTCCTCCAGCTCGCCGACAAGCTCGGAATGCGGCTTTGTCAGATCCGATCGCTCCATGTGCACGAAAAGCGAAAACTTCATCGGTTTCACCCGCGGCCGGAAAGAGGAATTTGAGAAGGCGAGGGCTTGGCGAGCGGCCGGACTTCGCCTTCGACCTCGTTGCCGACATAGACGCCGAATGCATCTTCCGTACGTTCGCGCGCATAGCGGGCAAGCATCGAACGCACTGCGGGATCGGCGATCTTCAGATCCGCGATCTTCTCGATGTCGACAAGCCGCATCTGGCGATCGTCGGAATTGGATCCCTCGACCGTTCCGCGATAATAAACATGCGTGCGCCAGGGTTCGGCGGCATCGTCCCACACCGCGAACAGGAAGCCGAGCTGGGCGTCTATGGCCCTGGCGGCAAGGCGCCCCTTGAGGCTGCGCGCATCGTTGGGCGTGCCCAGTCCGCGCCCCGCAGGCAATTCACAAATCCCGTCGGCCGTTTCGACGAACAGCACACGGCCCTCGTTCTCGAGAATGGCGCCGACCTCCGTATCGGGGGGCGCCGCCGCCAGCGCCTCCTGGCTGAGGCCAGGCGTGACGTAGGTGCCTCTGCAATAACCGAGGGGCTGGGCTCCGTTGTGGCTGAAGTCGCGGACGCGGCCGATGAGGATCGAGTGATCGCCAGCATCGACCAGCTGCTCCATGCCGCAATCGAACATCGCAACGGAGCCGTCGATCAGCGGATTGCCGGTTCGGCCCGGTTGCCAGCTCACGGCCGCGAACTTGTCCGCTGCTTTGGAAGCGAAGATGCCGGAATGGGCCTTCTGGTCCTCTGACAGGATGTTGATGGCGAAACCTCTCGACGTCGAAAAAGCACTGTGCCCCAGCGCCCTCTTGGCGATGCAGACAAGCACCAGCGGCGGCTCGAGCGAGACCGAGGTGAAGGAGTTGGCGGTGAAGCCGCGCGGTTCGCCTTCCGCGCTGATCGTGGTGACGATGGTGACGCCGGTCAGGAACGAGCCGAGTGCGCGCCGGAATTCGCCGCTGTCAAAGACTGCATCCGTCTCCGGCTTCACGCCAGCGTCTCCTTCCGTGTCGAGAAATTCCATGATGTGTTTGGTCACTTTTTCAGGTGAAGCCATTGCCATCATGTGCCTTTCTCCATTGAGCACGAGGCATTGACCGTGCGGCGCAAGCCTCGCCATCGCCGCCGACATGGCCGGGGTCGAATTGCTGTCTTGCGACCCGGTCATGAACAGGGCTGGTGCGGCAAGACCGGGGAGAGCATCGGCATGCTCGGCATCGGCACGGGCAAAGAGGCGATAGGTGCGCGCGTAGCCTTCGGGTTCGACCCTTTCAAGGGCGGCGCGCGCTGTGGTGGCCGCCCCGATAAGGTTCGCCGGCAGCGGGTCGCCGAACCAGCGGGCAAGCGTAGCCGCAATGGCGGAAGGGTTGCCACGAGGGCCAAGCGCGGCCGCCCGCTCGCGCACGGCCTGCGTCAAGGCCGCGGGGCGGCGGAACACCGCGTTGAGGCACACGATGGCGCGAACGCGCAAAGGGGCGCGAAGGGCGATTTCCAGTGCGACCAGCGCGCCCATCGAATGGCCGACGATCGACACCGACGCCACGCCAAGATGGTCGAGCAGGCGAACCGCCTGATCGGCGAAATCCGACAGGCTGGCTTCTTCCGGCGGCAGCGGTGAAACGCCGTGGCCGAGCATGTCGATGGCGATCAGGTCATGATGGTCTTTCATCGCCGCGATCTGATCGTGCCAGATCGCGGCGTTCATGCCGACACCGTGAATGAGCAGAACCGGCGCGCCGGAGCCGGCGCGGATGAAGCCGGTGCCGTCCGGAGCCGTGTCCCGGACCCATGCGGTGGCAGCGACGTCAGCCATGCAGGTCTCCGACCTCCTTGAGGTCCTGATAGCGGTCGCCGATACGATGGTGCGGGCGGCCACCAATCGAAGCGCCAAGCGCCACTACCAGCTCATCGGGCGCTGGCGCGTCGCCGATTTGGAAATGTACGGTCAGATAGTGGGAGCGGCGGCCTTCGTCGTTCTTGTCCATCAGCGGGATCATGATCGGGGTGTTCGGCCCTCCGCGCAGATTGGTGAAGGCGAGATAGGTCTTGGCGCCGACGGCGCGACGGTAATGGTTGCCGAAATGCAGCGTATGGATCAGCGCCGATGCATGCTCGATCTCGCCCGCCGTGCCGCAGACCGCGGCCTTGCCATAACCCTCTATCGCCTCGCCGGAACCGGCGACGGCGATAATCTCGCGGGTCAGCAGTTCACCGAGGACGGGAGCAATAGCGCGGATCTCCGGCGACAGGTCGTCGGTGAAACCGCGGCCGGCCCAGGGATTTGTCAGCACAGCCGCGACACCGATCAGACGCAGCGGTTTTGGGGCTTCCTTGCCGCCCTCGATTAACGTGTTCTCGATGTACGTGACGATCTTTCGAATGGCTGGTTTCATGAAAGTCCTCGGTCGCCACGGCGCTGTGCAACGCCGAAATCTTTACATCATCTTATGGTATACCATACTATGGAGCACCAGAAGCCTTGTCAATCGGCTATGGAATCTGTTTTGTGGCCGGATCGGGGTAGGGAGAGAAAATGTCAGGCGATACGCTGCGGATCGACCGCTCTGCCAAGACGCTGAGGACGCTGGCGCTGGAGCGCATGCGTGAGGCGATCATGGGCTTCCATTTCCAGCCTGGTGAAAGGCTGGTCGAGCGGCCGCTATGCGATCAGCTCGGGGTAAGCCGTTCCGTCGTGCGCGAGGTGCTGCGGCAGCTGGAGGCGGAAGGCCTGGTGCAGATGATACCGGGCCACGGACCCGCCGTGGCCAAACCGGATCTCGGCCGCACCGACGAAATCTATGAATTGCGGGCGCTGCTCGAGGGCATCGCGGCGCGGGCTTGCGCCCTGACAGCCACGGACGCGCAGATCGCCTCGCTCGATGCCGCCTTGACGAACCTGCTTGAGGCGTGGGCGTCCGGTGCGCCTGTCGAGGTGATGCGGGCAACGACCAAGTTCTACGAAACGCTGTTCGAGGCGGCGGACAAGCGCATTGCCTGGGAAATCGTGACGGGGCTGAATGTCCGCATCAACCAGCTCCGCTCAATGACGATCGCGTCGGAGAACCGCCGCGAGCCGGCGATCGCCGAAATGACCGAAATCATGGATGCAATCCGGTCGCGCAAGCCGGACGAGGCGGAGGAGGCGGCGCGGCGGCATGTCGAATCCGCGTGGCAGATCGCCCGCAACACGCTTCGCCTTGGCTGACTGGTATGCCGCCGGCGGTCCATCGTTCCACGGCAGGCATCTAACTGGTGCGTACAGTGACATGTGTGACATGCCAATTTGCTTTCAGTTGCGGCGGCAAAATCGTATATCGGGTCAGTTAGGTGTGCATCTCTTGCCAAATTGCTCTGTCATTCGAACGGAGTATCGGACGGACTGAGACAGAAAAAATAGTAAAATGAATATGTTACGCCACAAAGTTGCCGTGGCGCCGATGATGGAGGGGACGGACAGAGGCCGAAATATTAATAAAAATAATGGCTTAAGGGGGTTAGGTTGGCGATGCAGTACCTAATGCAGTACCGCGGAAGTTAGCTTACCGCCGTTTTCTGATGCGGCGGGTTCTACATCTGGGTCAGCATAAGGACTGGTGCCAGCGTTTACGGCACCGACGGTTGGGTGGCTTTCATGTCACAGCTTGGGTGGCGGTATTGCATCCATAAAAGCAAGACCCGTCAAAACCACTCCCAAACCGCAGAGGAATAGATACATTATCAGCCAGAATGCGTTAAGCCGCAGGTTTTCAAGTCGAGGGAAATGCTGAGTGTGTTCTTTGTCCGCGAGATTCTTCAATCTTTTTATCGGCGCACTCTTAAGCAAGCTATCCAGTTCGTCGCGGTATGCTCGCCCACGCTCCATGTGCAATGAGAAGCGCTCATAGTGTTTAGCCGAGAATGCGGCTCCGAATACGCCGACGCCGACCATGAATAGCGTCAGCGGCATATCTATTCTCGTCAACCCTCTATCGAGTGTTATGAAGCCGATGCTTGCGGCTGCAATTGCAATAAGCGCCGTCGCGACTGTCGAACGCTGGGTTTCATGGTGGCGCCCTTGAGTGCAGTGCTCTTGATACATCTTCCAGAACACGTCACGACGTTCCGATTCACTCTCGGACATGCCGACCTCTCCTTGCATCAACAACCGAACTCATCGGGAAGAAGAGTGATAGTCGAACACACTCAAGGTTGGGCCGCCAGCACATTTTTTTCGCGAGCCGGGAGCAATCTGTGGGAATTCGGCTGATTGAAACACGCGGATGTTCCCTTTCTGGCACAATGCCGCGCTGATTATTATCAACAAGCTATCGAAAGTTGCAGGTCTGATGCACAATCATCCCACTTGATATCCCAGTCGCGCGCTCGCGCTCCATAATTGCCGGTAGTGTCAAAACTGCCAATCGGCTCCCGTCTTCGGTGAAGGACAGTGAGGTCACCTCGTTGCCGGCGCCTGCCTTGCTTACTTGACGGCATAGACGCGCTACTTCCCAGAGTTCCACTAGGTCGCGCACATGACGTGAGTTGCTGTCCCAATCACCATCCGTGAGGCCGACCGCCAGCCGCCGCCTTCCGCCCGCTGTCAGTGCGAGAACCAACGAACCACCGCATCAGTCACATCCCAAAATGTCAGGTAGCTCGTCGGTGGACGTCCGATGAACTTGATAGCGCAACTCATGACGAGGAGCTTGCCATCCCGTGTCAGGCCAGACTGCAAACCTAGGATGATCCAGTCTGGCTGCTCGATGCTCTGTTCGTCGCAGACGCCGTCGAAGATGTGCTGAAGGGATGCCGATCGCAGCTCCGGTCGGTGAACTGAATGCCGTCGCCGACGGGTCTCTTGAGGCGTCTTTTGCAGGCGTCAGCCGCCAATCTCTCTCGGACGTTCCCCGCCCCATCTATCATTGGCCGTCTGTCGCTCGCCTGGTGTGACGGTAGCTTTCGCCGGCCTAGTCTAGCGCGAGCACCGCTTTTCCGTGCGTGCGCGGTGCCATTTGAGCAGATTGCTACGCGTTGGCCTGTTTGTCGTCACGTTCTTACCGCCAGCATCTGCCTCTTTGCGGCCTTGCGGTATTGATGCGTTGTCAAACGCAGTGCCGGCACGATCGCGGGTCGTTGCTGCGCAGTTAGGCACCACGTCGTAAATCCGTGGATGG
This sequence comes from Mesorhizobium sp. M0590, assembly GCF_040320905.1. Taxonomy (NCBI): domain Bacteria; kingdom Pseudomonadati; phylum Pseudomonadota; class Alphaproteobacteria; order Hyphomicrobiales; family Phyllobacteriaceae; genus Mesorhizobium; species Mesorhizobium sp. M0590. The sequence continues at coordinate 191,441 of NZ_JAMYQN010000010.1, read as the reverse complement.
CCGCCGCGGACAATCTTTCGATCCAGAAATGGTCGATGCAGCAGGCGTCCACAAGATCAGGAAACGATTGGCATCCTGGGTTCGTCCTGTGATCCACATGTCGGCTGGCGAGAAGGATACAAACCCACAGAAGGACCCTGCACTCTGTTAGCGATCTCAAAGTCGCTGGTTGTCGATGAACGCTCTTCGAGTAGCTCTTGCCCAATCGCGCAGCGATCTTCTCGCCGCCTTGATCGCCGACGCGCTGACGAAGTCGCCCGAGTTCGAGCTTGTCGGCGACGACGTTTGGGACCTCGCGTCGATAGAGACGGCGCTGGGCGTAGCGGCGCACGACATTGACGTGCTGATCGTCGTCGGGGACATGGGCGCCGTCGCTCTCGATGATCTGCTCGGCCGGCACGCGGGCATTGTCATTTCGCACATTGTCATCGGCTCGGACGCCGTACGCTTCAATCTGAAGAGCGTGGGAGTCGACCAGTTGCTGTCGACGTTGATAGCCCTAGCGAGGGACCGCGGCAGCGGCGCTCTTCGCGCGGTTGAGTACCAAGCGGTCGCAGGCATGTCGGGCCGATTCGAGGACGACTGCGGCTTTGTACCGATTCCGGCGCGAAGTGAGGTGATGGATCTTGCTGTCGAATGGATCAGTGCCGTGCTACGCCAATACAACCGGCGGTTCCCCATCGCTGATGGCGAGGTTGCGGGCTTATCACGAGCCAACGCGTCGATCGAACTGGCGCTTGCGGCGGATTATCCGGCGGACGACGCGACCCTTGACGTGGCCGAGCGCCTGTTCGTCGCCCTCGACTCTACCGGACATAATGACGAGCCGCTTGTGCGCATCCGCCGGCGACTGGGTCTGTCGGATACCGAAATCAAAATATTGCTGCTTTGCCTCGCGCCGGATCTTGACGTCAGGTATCACCGGGTCATCGGTTCCTTCAATGACGACATGACGCGCCGCGGCCCAACGCTGGCGCTCGCCTGCAGCATGCTGGGCGAGCCGCTCGCCGTGCGCGCCGCGCTGGCACGTGCAGGTGGACTGGCGCGCTGGCAACTGCTCGATTGCGGTGCGCTGCTGCCGCGTGGCGACGACGTGCTGCGCGTCGATCCGAGCGTTGCCCAATGGTTGCTGGGCGATCCGAACGCGTTGCTCAACGATGCGGCGGTGCGCGCCGCAAGCCGAGCCGAGACATGGCGCGGCGCTGACCTGCTGACCGATCCTCTCGACATCGCCTTCGCAGACAGCATGGCGGCCGGACTTGCGTCGAGCGACCAGCATGGTCGTTGGTTCGTTCTCGGTGGTGCTGACGGCGACGGCTGGCGCGCGCTGACAGAGCTTGCCGCATCGCGGGGCGGGCCGCCGCTGTTGCGCGTTTCGCTCCAGGCGCTGGCTTCCGGACTGCCCGGGGAAGCGGCGGGGATCGCGGCTCGCATTGCCCGTGCGGCGATACTACTCGGTGCAAGCCCTGTCATCGACGCCGAGATCGACGACGCTCCCGTCGATCGTGATGCAGCAATGGCGACGCTGGCGGGGGTGACGCGATTCTTGCCGCAAGGCACCGTCCTGATTACCAGCGATGCCAGGCGCTGCATCGGTCTGTTGCACGCGCAGGTCGTCGCGGTATTCGAGCGTGACGCGCCGGCTACGCCGGCGACGGTGGCAACATATGCAACCGCAGCAGCCCAGTTCGGCCTGGCATTGTCGGCTGATTCATGTGTGCGGCTTGGTCATTCCTTTCCTATGGCGCTCGGGAGCATCGAGGATGCGGTTCGGCTCGCGGCTTTGCAGGGGGCAGGCGACAGGACGCCGGATGCGCAATACGACGCTGTCGCGGCCGCATGTCGGCATGTCGCAAGCCCGGACATGCCGCGCTTCGCCAAGCGCATCGTGCCCACCTTCACGCTCGACGACGTGGTGCTTCCGGCCGAATGGCACAAGCAGTTGCGCGAGCTTGTCGGCAATGTCGTGCATGCCCCGAGGGTGATGAACGACTGGGGTTTTGCCGCCAACATGCCAAGCGGACGCGGCATCGCGGCCCTGTTTCATGGGCCAAGCGGCACCGGCAAGACCACCGCCGCGCACGCGATCGCACATGCGCTAGACACCGATGTCTACCAGGCGGACTTGTCGCTCCTCGAAAGTAAGTTCATCGGCGAGACGGCGAAGAACGTTGACGCAGTCTTCACCGACGCTGAGCGGTCGCATGCAGTTTTGGTCTGCGATGAGGCTGACTCAATTCTAGGTAAGCGCAGCGAGATCAAGGACGCGCACGACCGCTATGCCAATATCGACGTCGCCTACCTCTTGCAACGCATCGAGGCCTATTCGGGCCTGGTGATTCTCACCACCAATTTTCGCCAGAACATTGACCAGGCCTTTCTGCGTCGCTTCCGCTTCGTCGTCGAGTTCCCCAATCCCGATGCCGAAGGGCGCGAGCAGATCTGGAGCAAATGTCTACCAAGGATGGCGCCGGTCGCGGCCGATGTCGATTTCGGTTTCCTCGCGCGGCGGGTCGAAGTGACTGGGGGCAACATCAGGCAGATCACGGTGCGTGCGGCATTTTCCGCGGCTGCGGACAATTCGTCCGAGATCACCATGCGGCACGTCCTCGCCGCGACACGGGCTGAACTTGTCAAGGTGGGTCAGATGTCGGCCGTGCGCGAGATCGATGAAATCGAAGCGCTCCGTCACAGAAATCTCCGGCAGGTGGCGTGACCGGGCCATGAACAACAACGCCATCCAACTCGTCGGTGAGGAGATCGTGAAACGGATTGCGGCGACGAAAGTCGCCGTGCATTTCGGGCCGCTGGATATTGGCGATGACATTGAGCCGACGAGGCACCTGATACTGTTCCCCTACAGGGTGAGCGTCAACGCCGACATGCGCAACAGTGAACATCGGGTGCCGGCGCTAGTCGACGATGGGCATGGCGTACCCATCGTCCGCGATAAGATTTTCGACGAGGCGATACCGCTCGACGTTCATTTTCTGCTCTGCGTCCGGCCATCGAAGCCCGAACGTGAATGGCAGGGAACGGTCGACCTCGGGAAGGCGCTGCAGGTGTTGAACGCAGCGTCCGGCCGTTTCGGCCTCCTTGTCGACGGCGAGATTGTCCATCTTTCGCTCGATACCGTCTCGACAGAGGAGATGGCACGTATCTGGTCGCTGTTCCCGGCGGTGAATTACCGGACCTCGGTGGTCTACCTGGCGTCACCGGTCTGGATCGACCCCGAACACCCACGCGAAACGGGAACACCCGTGGTGCACGAAAAATATCTGCCGCGACCGGTACCGATCGTGGAGCGTGCCTGATGCTGAGCGAACTCGAAAAAAACGCTTCGCCGACGCGCCGGGCCCTCTTTGCGATCGAAGTGATCGACAGCGTTTCGGGATCGACACTCTACGATCGCATCAAAGTCGAACCGTTGGACGCCAACGACAAGGTGATCAACGGGCCGCCGGTGATCAACCACTCGGGCAAGTTCGTTTGGCTGGAGCCGCGCAATGACTGGCCAGCCAGGGTCAGGGTGAGGCCGGACGACAGGCCCAATCCGCCACCTTTCGAGGATGCGGTGATCGATACCCCGCAACCCGCCGACGATCCCATTCCGGCAAGAAAGCGCCTGTTCACGGCGTTGCTCAGGCCCACCGCCGCTTATCCGTTCGGCGAGGGAACCACGGCGGTGCGCGGCGCGCTGAAGGACGGCATGGCCCGCGATGCGAACCCGATCAGGGACGCGATCGTCCAACTCGCCTGGCAGTATGACGACGTGAATTGGAAGCCAGCCGCCCCGGCCGCTGGCCACGAGCCGCTGCCCGGCGAGGCCCGCACCGATGGCTTTGGGCAGTTCGCCACGTTCATTCGCCTGCCCGCCGACGACGCAAAGGTCGCCGTGCGCAACGGGTTGCTGACGGTGCGCCTGCAAGTGACTCGCGCCGGCATGCCGACATGGATCGTGCCGGGAAACCGCTGGGTCGAGGACAAGGCTATCGAGAAGATCACGGCGGGCCGCCTGTTCGAGCAGGACGTCAACCTGGCATGGCCGGCAAACTGAGCTGTGAAACCCGAGGAGGGGGATGCGACGATGGAAGACTGCAGACCAATCGACGACCAGAAGAGCATAGTCGACAAGGCGATCGCGGATTACGAGGCCCAACAACTTCCGCCGTTGAAGAAGGAACTGGACGCCCTTGTCGACAAGAAGAACAAGGCGGCTGCCGAGTACGAAAAACTCTACGACGGAAGAAAGAAACGCTGGTGCGAGCAGAACGAGAAGATCGAACGGCTGCACACATCGCTGAAGGGCATGTTCCCGAAATGGAAAGACCTCATTCAATCGTGCGCTTGTCCGGCGCGTGCGGAGATCGACGCTCAGGAAGCAGCGATCGCCAAGCGTCGGAAGGCCGCCAAAGGCGGCAATGAGCGCAAACGCGATGCGGCCAAAGCCACGGCCGATGAGACCAAGTTGTATCTCGACACGCTGACTGCGAACGGAACCAAAGCCGATGCGGCCCTGACAGCCGTCGACAAGGCGGTTGTCGATGTTCAGAAACTGCTTCAGGGCACCGCGCCGGTCACTGCCCTCTACCCGTTTTGGTTCGAGGTTCTGCCAGCACATGGGAGCCTGACGCCCGAGGGGCTCGAGGCTCGCATGGATTTCGCCAAGAACCAAGCACCCAAGGACCTCTGCAAGGTGTCAGTCGTCGCCGGCAAGGCCGAAGAGGAAGGCGAGGAAGAAGGCGAGGAAGAAGGCGCGCAGACTGTCGAGGATCATGAGCAGACGCAGCCGCCACCACCAGATGCCGAAACGCTGCCGCATGCGGTGCCATGGCTCGTAAAGCCGGAGTCCTACGGTCATGAACTCGACTGCGCATGGATGCGGTTCAGCATTGCGAAAGTCGACTACGCCGCGACGATCAGAAAGTTCGAGGACTGGCCAGACGATTTCCCCGGGTCTGAGAAGCGCCTCATCGGTGCGAAGAAATTGCTCTCCGAAAACATCGCGGCCTGCCTCAGCGCGTCCGTAACTCCAAAGCCCTGTTAGCCGACTGAGGCGTCAAAGCCCTGTCGACGGCTTCCTCAAATTCAGGAGAAATGGCAATGCCAGAATATCTTGCTCCAGGCGTATATGTCGAAGAAATCGAACGCGGGCCGCGCCCGATCGAGGGCGTGCCGACAAGCACGGCCGCCTTCCTTGGCGAGACCGAGCGGGGGTCTACCAAACCCCGCGCGATCACCAGCTACGGCGACTACAAGCGCTGGTTCGGCGATGTGTTCGGCAACCGTGACCGCTACATGCCATACGCCGTCAATGGGTTTTTCGAAAATGGCGGCCGACGAATGTTCGCATGCCGTGTTGTCGGGCAAGGCGCGTTGTCGGCCGAGCGCGAATTCGGCGTCTTTGTCGCCCGGGCCGTCGGCGCGGGCGAATGGGGCAACCGCATCTGGATCCGCATTTCTGCAAGCACGACCGAGCGGGTGAAAGACGGCAACAAGACTCCGGTTGGCTTTCGCGTGCGGAGCGCGTACTGGGCATCGGTGCCGGACGGTTTCGATCCTTTCGATCCCTTCGATTCTGACAACCGCTCCATTCTTCCGCGCCCGACAATAATGGAGGATTTCGACGACCTCGTACTCGAGCGGACGTCGCCGGATTTTTACGAGAAACGGCTTGACGACAACTCGCCGCTCATAACGCTCAAAGGACCCGACAACGACGAGGAGACCCTACCGGCGTTCGAAGTAGGTATGCTGGGCGGGGGTGGTGACGACGGACAAGAGCTTGGTGTCGACGACTTCCAGGGCGAGCCGGTTCCCGGACAGCGTGACGAGCCGCAGGGGTTGAGCGCACTGACGCTCGATCCCTACCGAGAGGTGGCTCTTGTCCACGCGCCATTCCATGGGCCTGCTCCTGATCTCATTGCTCAGGCGGTCATCACGCATTGCGAGCTTAACCGCTTTCGCTTTGCTGTCGTCGACTCCGTGCCCAACCAGAGCGACATCGCCAGCCCCGAACTCGATCCGCGCACAACGCTGACCGACAGTTCCTATTCCGCGTTCTACTATCCGTGGATCAAAATCGCGGACCCGCAGACCGGAGCAATGAAGATGGTGCCGCCTGGCGGCTATGCGCTCGGCATTTACGCCAGGACCGATACCGAGCGTGGCGTGTTCAAAGCACCGGCCAATGAGATCGTCCGAGGCGCGGTCGACCTTCGCTTCGACATTAATGACCGGGCACAGGAGACGCTCAATCCGCGCGGCGTCAACGCCATCCGGCGATTCGCCGGACGCGGCATCCGCGTCTGGGGCGCCCGCACCATGTCGTCCAACACGCTCTGGAAATACGTTTCAGTGAGGCGGCTTTTCATTTTCCTCGAAAGATCGATTTACGAGGGAACTCAATGGGTTGTGTTCGAGCCTAACGACGATCGCCTGTGGGCGAGAGTGAAGGACACGCTGCGCATCTTTCTGCGGGCGCAATGGCGGGAAGGCGCCCTGTTCGGCAGGACCGAGGAGGAGGCGTTCTTCATCACCTGCGATCGCACCACGATGTCTCAGGATGACATTCTCAATGGCCGCCTGATTTGCGAAATCGGCATCGCTCCGGTCCGGCCGGCGGAATTCGTCATCTTCCGCGTGTTCCAGCAAACAGCCGAAGCCCAACGCTGAGGAGGGATGAACCATGGCACGCAAGGACCCATTACGAAACTTTCGCTTTCGGCTCGAGATCGGCGGCATCACACAAGCCAATTTCAGCGAGGTCGCGATCGGTGAGACGGCAAGCGATGTCGTCGACTATCGTGACGGCAGCGAGCCGAACTACGTGCGCAAACTCAGCGGGCTGACCAAATTCGGCACTGTGACGCTGAAGTGGGGTATGACGGACTCAACCGAGCTTGAGTCCTGGCATGACGCCATCATTGCGGGCCAGATCCAGACCAACAGAAAGCTGGTCACGATCATCGTCCAGGACGAGGCGGGCGCCGACAAGGCACGGTTCGTGATCACCGATGCATGGCCGTCCAAATATACGGTGAGCGGCCTCAACGGCAAAGGCAACGAGGTGCTGATCGAATCGATCGAACTCGTCAATGAAGGCATCGAGCGCGTCCAATAGGGGATGCCACGAAGCGGAGGATCGAGCCATGAACATTCGACCGAGCGAAAGCTTCCAGACCGAAATAGAATTCACGCTACCCAAGGGCTACCTCGACTCGACCGGCATCCTGCACCGGCGGGGGGTCATGCGGCTGGCCACCGCCGCCGACGAAATCCTGCCGCTGCGGGATCCGCGTGTGCAGCAGAACGAGGCCTATCTCGCGATCATCGTGCTGGCGCGGGTGATCACCCGGCTGGGCGATCTCGCTTCGGTCGACACCCGGGTGGTCGAAGGCTTCTACGCCTCCGATCTCAACTACCTGCAGCGTCTCTACGAACAGCTCAACGGTGGCGACGATCCCGACGGCGGCCCCGGGATCAGTCCTGCGATCATCGATCAAACGGCCTCGCCGAAAGGATTCCAGACCGTGGGGGAAGCCTGAAGGCCTATCCCGCGCGCCAGTTGCGCGAAGAGATGGCCTTTATCGCCTACCACTTCCATTGGGGCCCAGCCGAGCTGATGACCCTGGAACACGCGGATCGGCGGCAATGGTGCCGCTCGATCTCCGAGATCAACCGGACCCTGGACGGCACCCCGCCCAACCCCTTCGACAACCTCTGAGTTGCCTTCGCCAATGCGTATCGACCCATTCATGAACTTCAGGTTCCTCGTCGAAATCGACGGCATCCAGCGCGGCGGATTTGCCCGCGTGAAGGGGATCGCGCGTGAGATCAAGGTCGATACCTACCGCGAAGGGGGCGTCAACGATTACGAGCACAAGTTCATCAACCAGACCACCTACGGCAACCTGGTCCTCGAACGTGGTCTGGTCGACGACTTCATGTGGGGTTGGCACGACGGGTTGGTCGAAGGTGATGTCAAGCGCCGTCCCATAACCATCGTGATGCGCGATTCCACCAACAACGAAACATGGCGGTGGCTCATCGATGGCGCCATGCCGGTCAAATGGTCGGGCACTGACCTCGATGCCGCAAGCTCGCAGATCGTGGTGGAGAGTATCGAACTGGCCCATCGCGGGTTCCGGAAGGGAAAATGACGATGGCCGGACGCATCGTTGCCACCAGGACATGGACCCGGCGCCAGCCGCTCACCAACCGGCAGGCATGGTTGGCGACGGGCCGCCGGCTTTCGGCGCGCATCGTGGTTCGGCGCCGGCTTGCCATGCCGGTTTCCTTGTCCTGGCGCCGCCGCCAGCTGGTTCAACGCATTGCCGAGGGTCCGCGCCATGGCGCGCTGGCCCGCCATGGCCAACTGCCCGCGCCGTCTGCCCCGGCCCTGGTTTCAAGTTCTTCGTCGGTCGTCATTCTGCGCGAGCGGGAGATCGCATATCGTGAATCCGCGGTTCCGGCGGGGGAACTGGCGCCGGTGAGCGGAGAGCTGAACACGTCGAGCCCGCGGCTTCTTCGCTCTTTGCACGAAATGCTCCGCGAGCGCATCGTACGCGAACGCTTTCTGCCTAGGCCGCCGATGAGTGCCCGTCGCCCGGCCCCGAACGCGGCTCGGCATCCGGGGCGGCTTGCGATGCGCAGCGAGCGCATTTTCGCCAGCCAAACCGTCATGGTCGCCGCGGCGATCACAGCGACACCTGTTTCATCCGCGCCAAGGGTGCGGGCCGTCGCCTGGCAACGCCTGCGGTCGCTGCGCTCAGGTAGCGTCGCCGCGACCCTGTCGACGCGAACAATGCCAGCTTTTTCCCGTGGGCCGTCCGTGATTGGTGCCGAGGTGAATATCCACCGTGGCAATGGTGGGCGCGGAGCCACGCAACGACGCCTGCGTTCGACCGCCACCTCCGTTCGCGCCCGGCGTATCGAAACCGACTCCGTTGTTCCCGTCATCACCCGCCAGGAGGCGATGTCGCTGGTGTTTCGCACTCGCGCGCCGGGCGCCGAGGGTTCCGCAGTGGCATCGACCACAGCGCCCCTTGTTGCGAACGCGCCCACGCCCACACCCCCCACCAGTTCGCGATCCGCAGTGGCCGGCGCACAGATCATGCCTCGGTTGTCGAATTCGCCCGCCACCAATGCAGCTGCTGTGATCGATCCAGTTCTCGTCAGCCGCCTCACCGACGATGTGATGCGCCGGATCGAACAACGCCTTCGCATCGAGCGCGAACGGCGCGGTCTTTAGGAGCAGATCATGGCCCTTGAAAAAGCCAGCATCGATATTCTCTCCGGCTCGAAGGCAGGCGTGCAGATCCGCGTGATGTTCAATCCTTCCGAATACACCATCGAGCGCTCGAACGCCTACAAGTCGACATCAATCCCCGGCCTCGGCGGCCCGCTGATCCATTTCATCAACGGCGAAGCCGACGTGCTGTCGATGGAGCTCTTTCTGGACGACTACACCGACAAGCCGGCGGACCGGAGCACCGTGACTCAGAGGCTCGACGAGTTCGCCAACCTGCTCAAGATCGACAACGACCAGCACGCACCGCCCATCGTCCGTTTCGTCTGGGGCAAGCTGAGCTTCAAAGCGATCATCGAGAAGCTGTCGCGCAAGCTCGCCATGTTCGAGCCCAACGGCCGGCCGGTGCGGGCAACGGTGAATGTCAGTTTCAAGGAATACAAGACACTGAGTGAACTCGTCACCAAGCCACGCCTGCAGTCGGCCGACAAGAGCAAACGCCGGGTCATTGTGGGTCTCGACAGTCTCTGGCTGCTGGCATCGCGAGAATATCACGACGCCGCCAGCTGGCGCGGTATCGCCAATGCCAACGACCTGGACGACCCACGCGATATCGTCTCGGGGCAGTGGGTAACCGTTCCACCATTGGAGCAAAGAGATGGAATTCGCCGAAGCATCTGAGCGCAATGGCGCGTTCTACGTTCCGGCTTTCGTGGTGAAGGTCGGAGGGCAGGCGCTGACGCAGGATCTCGCCATCGGCGTCAGCCAGGTTGAAGTCGACCTGATGCTGGGAGGGGCCGGGCGTTTCAGCTTCACCGTCGTCGAGACCTACGATCTTGAGCGGCGCGCATTCCTGAGCGGCTACGGCCAGTCTGTGCTTGAACTGCTGAGATTTGGCGCCGCTGTCGAGATCCACCTTGGTTATGGCGACCACTCCGCGCTCATCCGGATGATCAGGGGCGTCATCACCGAAATATCGACGAGCTTTGCCGAGAGCGGCACGCCTGAGCTCAGTGTTGCCGGTTACGACAATATGTTCCCGATGACTCTCGGCAAGCGCTCGCAAAGCTGGGCCAATGTCAGCGACAGCGATGTCGTCAACCTCCTGGCGCGAGAACACAACCTCAGCACCAGGGTCGAGCCGACCACGGAAAAACACGCCCAGATCGAGCAGAACCAGGAAAGCGACATCGAGTTCGTCAAGAAGCTGGCCGCACGCAATCACTACGAATTCTTCATCGACCCCCCAAGCGGTTCGCTGAGCTTCGGCCCCCCGAAAGACCGGCAGGCTGGTGTCGTTTCGTTACGCTGGGGGGAGAGCCTTCTCAACTTCAAGCCAGAGGCGAACCTCGCCGCCCAGGTCTCGTCGGTCGAAGTCTATGGCTGGGATCCGCAGAGCAAAAAACCCATCGTCGGCAAGGCTGTCGCCGGTGAGGAATCCGGCAGCGAGGGCACTCGAACTAGCGGCGGCGCGGCGCTGCAAACGGCAACGGGCAAGGGTGCTGTCCTGCAACTGCGCCAGCCCGTTTTCACCGAAGCCGAAGCACGCCGCCGAGCCGAAGCAGTGCTTAACGACCACGCCAAGCGGTTTTTGACGGGAGAGGCCGAAAGCATCGGCCTGCCCGACCTGCTGCCCGACCGCAACGTCGCCATCGGCAACCTCGGCGAGCCTTTCTCGAAGACCTACTACATCCAGCAAACCACCCACAAAATCGACGGGAACGGCTACCGCACCCGGTTCAAGGTCAAGGAGACTTCGCTATGAACATGATGGATCCTTTTCCGCGTGAAACAACGCTCGAAGCCGGCGGAGCAGTCAAGGGCGTCGCGGTCGCGATCGTACGACAGAACCAGGACGACAGCGGGCAAGGGCGGGTGAAGGTCACCTATCCCTGGCACGCCCAGCCGCGCAACAGCTATTGGGCGCGCGTCGCCAGCCCGATGGCTGGCAAAAACCGTGGAACCTTCTTCATCCCTGAAGTGGATGACGAGGTGCTGGTCGCGTTCGAGCGCGGCGACGTGCGCTTTCCCTACGTCCTCGGCTCGCTGTGGAACGGGGTCGACAAGTCGCCGGCCAGCAATTCCGACGGCAAGAACGACATTCGCATGATCAAGACCCGCAAGGGTCACAAGCTCACCTTCGACGATGGCAGCAAGGGGCTGGTGCGGCTTGAACTGAACGACGGCAAGAAACTCGAGCTCGATGATGACGGCATCAAGCTCGACGACGGCAAAGGCAACAAACTGGTCATCGAGACGAAAGGCGGTTCAATCAGCATCGAGTCGAAAGTGAGCCTCTCGCTGAAGGCGCCGAAGATCGAGATCGCGGCCACTGGCGACATGAAGCTCACGGCCGGTGCGTTGCTCACCGTCCAGGGCTCAATCGTGAAGATCAACTGATGGGACAGCCAGCTGCACGCTTCGGCGATCTCACCTCCCACGGCACTGGGCTGCTGCCGGGGCCGGGCTGTCCGACCGTCTTGATCGGAGGCATGCCTGCCTGGCGGGCGGGATCGGACATGCATCTGTGTCCGTTGTTCAACGGGCTGCAGCCACATCTCGGCGGGGTCGTCTCCATGGGCAGCACAACCGTTCTGATCGGCGGTTTGCCGGCGGCGCGGGTCGGCGATGTCATCACCGAGGCGGGTGGTCCCAATCCCATCGCCAAAGGTCTGCCGACGGTGCTGATCGGATGAGGAACACGATGGACGATCAGAAAGAATGGCTGGGGCGCGGCTGGAATACTCCGGTCGCGATCGATCCCAGGACCGGTGCGCTGACATTCGCCTATTACGAGAAAGACATCCGGCAGGCTATCCAGATCATTCTGCGGACACAGCGCGGCGAACGGGTGATGCGGCCGGATTTCGGCTGCGGCATCCACGATCTTGTCTATGACGTGATGGATGTCGCGATGCTGACCCGGGTCGAAACCTCGGTGCGCGACGCGCTCATCAAATACGAGGCCAGGATCGAGCTGATCAGCGTCGCGGCGGATCCGCTGCGGGCTGCCGACGGCATGCTGCTGGTCGAGATCGAATACCGGGTGCGGCGCACCAACCAGACCGGAAACTATGTCTTTCCCTTTTACTTCCGCGAAGGCGGCGCGAGCCAAGCGGAGGTCCGTCGCCAATGACATTGCCTCCGGCACCTCAATACGACAAGCGCCGACGCGCGGAGCTCGAAAAGGAACTGCTCGATCGCGCGCGCATGTGGCTGCCGGAATGGCACGCGCTGACCCAGGCTGGCGACGCTGGTGCTGCCGTGCTCAAGATCGCCGCTCAGCTTGAGTCTCAGGTCACGCAGCGACTTGACCGCGTACCGGAGAAGAGCTTCCGCGGGTTCCTCGACTGGCTTGGCGTGCGCGGCAAGGCTGGCCGGGCGGCGCGGATCCCATTGGCCTTCCACATGGCGGCGCACTCGGAGCCGGTGCTGGTCCAGCCGCCGATCCAGGTGCAAGCCGATGCCGGTGGGCAGCCGGTCATCTTCGAGACCAGTGTGCCGGTGCAGATTGTCCCTGCGGCACTTGTGGCCGTGTTCGGCGCCGAACCGAAGGACGATCGTTTTTATGGGCCGTTCGAGGGGCTTTCGCCCTGGGAAGCACCAAAACCGGCGCCCAGCGAATGGCGCCTCCTGGCGTCGGCCCGCGCAGAAACGACAAGGCTGCAGCTCGATCCGCCAACTGGGCTGGAAGCTAGAATGACGATTGAGGATCCGGCCAAGAACCGCTTCCGTATCAAGGAAGCCAAGGACGGGTTGGTGACGATCGAGCCCGGCGTCGGAACGGTCGAATTTCGGCCCGGCGAAGATCCGGTCGCCGCGACGGATCTTGACGCGGGCAGTGTTCTGAGGCGGGTGACGGCCTTCGACCCATTCGGTGCGACGGAACGCAACCGACAGGAGCACGCACTCTATCTCGGTTCCGAGGGTGGGCTCGACATTAAGACTGCCGCTCTTATCGAAGTGAGCGGAGAACCACTGCCACAGAACTGCGAATGGCATTATTGGGGAAAATTGGGAGATGCCACCGACGCTGAATGGGTTTTGCTGGCATCCAAGGCGGTTGGAGATCGCGTTTTCCTGACCAAGCACTTCGGCGCCATCGAGCCGGTGACAATCGACGGGAAGTCATCCCGCTGGCTGCGCGCGAGACCGATTGATGGATTTTCGGAGATATCGCAAAGCGTCCGCAAGTTGACGCTGCGGCTCAATTGCTCGGAACAGCTTCCTGAGGAGCAGGAGGAGCAACTGGCGGCTGTCGTCAAGACATCCCCCAAGGGGCTTGTTCTTGAGGGCATCGCCAATACCGCACCGTTGGTGCTGACCACGCCATTCTACCCCCTCGGACGCGAGCCGCGGCTATTCGATTCATTCTATCTCGGTTGCAACGAGGCATTTTCAAAGCCTGGCGCTACCATTACCATCAGCGTTGAGACGGGTGAAAGTTTTTCGGGTCCGATTGTCTCGGTCGCTCAATCGGCGACCGCCAGCACCATCGCCGGTATCGGCGGCGACAGACGGCTGCATATCATTAGGATCGACAATGACCCAAAGGTCACAGCCGCAGGCATACCGGCCTTCGATCTGCCGATCCAGCCGCGCGACGTCAACGGCCGCGAGGTCAGCCTGACACCAAAACTCAGGCCGGGCGCTGCTGCTTTGGATGGCAAAGTCTATTTGACGGTCGCAGCGGACAAGGAGGTCTGGTGTTGGACTTCGGCCCCCGCCGAAGGGACCGAACCCTGGAGGTCGCTAGGGTCGCCCAACGCGGGCAGCGACGTCACCGACACGGTTGTCGTCCGTGCAGCTAACGGCGTTGTCATGGTCTACGCCATTGCAGGAGGCGCTCTCTACCGGCGCGATGCGATCAACGACAGTGCCTGGGCAAGCGTAGAGAACTTCGTACAGAAGTCTGATGCCGCGAGCGTGCCACTCCCTACCAAAGACTTCTCGTTCGAACGGCTTGCCGCAATCGTCCGCGCCGGCGACCCGCCTGGCTCGCTGTGGGAGAGCGACGGCCTCGCCGTGGTGACGAAGAACGGCGCTTTGCTGATTTCGGATGCGACAAACTCAAAATGGACCATAGCCCGGAGCGGGAAGACCAGTATCGACACTTATCCGCTAGTGGTGGCCTCGGACGGAATGCCGAAGGTGGCGTACATGTCAGAAGCCCGAAAGGTCAACGCTGGCGAAAAGAACGAATTCGAGGAAGATTGGGTGATCGCGCTCGATGTCACCGATCCCCTGCACCCAGACGAGAAAGACCCCCAATTGCGGCTGATTGGCCGCAGCTTCGCCGTCGACCCGCAAAGTGCGCAGATGCCCACGGCTCTCTTTTTCGGCAAGAGTGCCAATGGTGCCATAAAACCTTGCCTCTGGCAGCCGTTCGGCGACGAGTTCTTGATCCAGGGACCTGCACGGCCCGATGGATCCGATCCGATCGGCGCGCCGGTCCGACACGTCGATCGCTATGTTATTCCCGGGCCGGCGGGGACAATTGCGCTCGCCGTCATTGCAAGCGGAGAGGATTTTCCGGGCACAACGGCAAAGGCCGCAATCGTGGTCGACCGAGCAAGCGGCTTTGCTGCGGAGCAGTTCCTGCTCATCGACTTCACGCCAGACAATCAGCAATCCAGGACCATGCTCGCGCCTGAATCCATCGCCGACCTCGACGATGGCGGCACGGCCTTCATTTTCGGCGATGCGGTGTCGCCCGCCAATTATCCGCGGAATGTGGACATCTATCGCGGCAAGCATGGCGACCGTGACGCGACCTGGGACAAAGACACGAACGGCCTAAAGTTGTCCGCAGGCGATGCTTATGCGGCAGTCGGTACTCTGCTCTACATCAAGTGGGGCGACAATCAACGCGTGATGAAGATCGCCAGCCTGACCCAAGATGCTGCCACCGGGGTCAAGACGGTCACCTTTGAAAGAGCCTTGCCCCAGTCCGCAAACGGCTTGGTTACTTACCGCAATGTCACTGCAGCCGAGCGGCACAGCGCCAAGAAACGGGTGGGTCTGGTCCTGCCTCGTCCCGGCACTTTTCCCCCGCCGCTGAGCCAGATATTGATCAAGGTGGACAACACCGAACCGCACAAGCTCGCATATGTGCTGCCGGGCGGCCGGATGATCATAACCACTGCTGCGTCCGGCGCTGCGCCGGGCGATGTCGTAGTCGCCCGCATTCTCGTGGCGTTCGGCGGGCAAACCACATATTCCCCCGCGCGGCCGCGCAACCCCGAACTGTCCTGGGAGTACTGGAACGGGCAGAGCTGGTGGCAGATCAACGGGGTCAAGGATGCTACGGAACATCTCGTTGACAGTACGGGACACCTCGTTTCGTCAGGGGATATCGTCTTCAAAGCGCCGGTGGATCTCAAGGAGAGCGATGTTGTCGGCCGCACCAATCACTGGATCCGTGCGCGGCTCATCGGCGGCGACTACGGGCAGGAAAAAGTAACGCTGACCACCACCGGCCCGCTGGATGGATCGCACACGCAAACCGTCACCCGTGATGCCAGCGGCGTTCGCGCCCCGTATGTCGTCAACATTTCCGTCAGCTACAAGCTCTGCACCCCTCTGTCGCCCGATCTGGTGCTGACGCAGGACAATGGTGGCTATCGTGACCAGACCGATGTCAATACGCAGCCGAATGCCCAAGTGCAGCTCTTCACGCCGCTGAAGAACGCTCTGCCGAAAACGGGAGTACGTCTCGTCAAAGGTGGTGCAGCGGCATCCGGTTGCGACTGCCGTGGGGCGGCGGCCGACGGCCCGGTGGCGACATCCGACGATCACGAGGCCGAGCTTGATCGCGCCATCTATCTGGGCTTCGACGCGCCGCTCAAAGGGGGTTCCATCACCCTTCTGGTGCTTGTCGAGGATGGCGCTTTCGATGGCGCCTTCCCGCTGGTGGTCGAAGCTTTCGTCGACGGGGTTTTCGCGCCTGTCCCGGTGAAGGACGGGACGAGGGGGCTCAGCGAGACCGGCATACTCACGCTGTCCTTGCCCGAAGAGCTGCGGGAGGCCCGATATTTCGGCCAAACCCTGCACTGGCTGCGGCTGAAACCGAAGTTCGGGTTCGAGGGCACCTGGCAACCCAGGATCCGCGCTGTCTACCTCAATGCCGCCTTCGCCGACGCGGTCGAAACGCAGAAGCAGGAGGTTCTTGGCTCATCCGACGGTTCGCCGGGCCAGAAAGTGTCCGTTGCCCGCCCGCCGGTGGTCGAGGGTTCGCTGGAACTGAGGGTACGCGAGCCACTTGGCGATGAGGAAATCGACGAATTGCTCAAAGCGGATCCGGACAGCGTCCTGACGGCAGTGGGTCCGTGGCAAGGTGCGTGGGTTCGCTGGACACAGGACACGCTCGCCGCCGCGAATGCAACGGCCAGGGTCTTCGAGCTTGCAGCGGCGGACGGCAAGGTCACGTTCGGCAACGGCAAGCATGGCCGGATTCCTCCGATCGGCCGCGACAACATTGTCGCCGTCACCTATGAGCGCGGCGGCGGCGATGCGGGGAACCAGGTGGCCGCCTGGGGGCAGATCAATCTGATCACGCCGATCGGTGGCGTCGACACCACGATCGCGCCCGAAGGCGCCGCCGGCGGCTCGAGTCCGCAAGGTGCGGAGACCGCGTTGCGGTTCGCACCGGCCAACCTCAGGATGCGCGACCGCGCCCTGACCATTGGTGACATCGAGCAGCTTGCCCTGCAGTCTTCCCCCGATATCGCGCAGGTGAAAGCACTTCGAACGGATGCTGGTGTCCGGGTGGTGCAGGTCATGCGTGGCCGCTTGCCCTCGCCTACGAACGCCGCACGGCGCGAACTGAGGCGCTATCTCATCGAACGAATGCCGCCGTTCCTGTCGACTGCAGGCGCATTGGTCGTCGAGACACCTGCAATTGTCGCGGGCAGCATTGCCCTGAAGATTACCGTCGCGGATCTCGCCGAGGGCGGATCGGTGGCCGACGAAGCCATCAAACGCGTTGTCGCCCTGCTGGATCCCGCGACAGGAGGGATCGACGGTCTCGGCTGGCGGCTGGGCGCATCGCCGGATGAGAGCGACATCACAGCCCAGCTCATGGCCAACAAACGTCTGCCCGGGATCAAGGGGCTTGTCGATGTTCAGTCCGCCATCGTCACCCATGCCGCCAAAGGCGCGCGCCCGCTGAAGCCCTCCGAGCTGTTTGTCGTTCGCGACGACGACGTTTCGGTGACGACGGTCGTGGATGAGGAGGTCGGCGCCTGATGGACCTTCGGCTCAACCTCGACGACATCGATTTCGAACGGCTCCTGGAAAAAGGACGTTCGTCGATTCCGGGTCTCGCGCCCGACTGGACCGACCACAATATCCACGATCCGGGCATCATGCTGATCGAGCTTCTAGCCTTCGAGGCGGAGGCCCAGATCTATGCCCTATCCCGGTTGCGGCGGGACGAGCAGCTTGCTTACGCCAAGATGCTCGGCGTTGCCCCACAGCGGCCTGTCCCGGCGACTGCCCTGATCTGGCCCGTCGAGCAGAATCCGGCGTGGCCGCCGGGGAAGGGACCCTTTGACAGGGTGCTGGCCGAGGGAACCCTGGCAACCCCCGATTATCCGGAGGCGCCTTCATTCGCTACCGACACGACCCAGTTTCTTACCAACGCAAAGCTTGCCAAGGTTGCGAGCCACTTCGCGGATGGCAGGGTCGCCGACCAGACGCAAATCAACAGCAAGAGCGGTGCGACCTTCCTGCCATTCGGGCCAACTCCATGCGTGGACGATAGCCTGGTGCTCAGCTTCACGGGCAAGCTGGACATGGCGGACAAAAAGGCGGTGCTCATCCTCGGTGTCGAGACACCAACGCCAAGAACGTCGAGGATCGCGGCCCGACCGGGCCGGTCCTGGTTGAGGGCCAGCTTGCAGGACGACAATGGCTCGCAAGCGCTCGACATCGTCCAGGATACGACCGAAGGGATGCTGCAAAGCGGCGTCATCATATTGGCCAGGCCACACCGGCGACAAACGGGCGCCGGCTTCGACATCGTTATCCAGAGCGCTCCCGGCGGCCTTTTGCGGCCGCCCCGGCTGCGTCGGATCGGCCCGAACGTCGTGCCGGTGCTGCAGCGTACCAAGCAGCACGAGGAAGCCCCGGTCATCGGCACCGGGCTTCCCGATCAAACCTATCTGCTGCGCGAACAAGGCTGGGTTGAAAAACCCGCCTTCACTGTCACCGAGCTCGAATTTGGCGGTAACTCGGTATGGAGACAAGTGGAGGACTTTGAGAGCAGCAGTCCCGATGACCCGGATTTTACCTTCGATCCAGTCGAGGGATTGATTCGTTTCGGCAACGGCATTAACGGCAGGGCGCTACCGGCGAACGCCACCCTCACGGTCGACTACTTCACCTGCCGTGGGACCGAAGGCAACCTGCCCGCCGGACTTGGCTGGAACGTTGCAGGTCTTGCCGGCATCTACGGCGTCAATGGAGAGCCCTGCAGCGGTGGCAACAACACCGACAGGCTCGACGATCTGAAGGTCAAGGCGATCGAGCAATGTTTCAGAAAAGAACCCTATGTCACCTCCGGGGATCTGGCGGCGGCAGCCAGGGGGCTTGCCGATCTTGGTGTGGCACGGGCGGTGGAGCTTGCGCCGGACAGCGGCAAGCTGCGCGGAACGCGGGTGCTGCTGGCGGTGGCGTGCCGCGACGCGGAGGGCGTTTCAACAGCCGAATCCGACGCGTGGCTCGAGACCATCCGTGTGCGGCTCGCGCCTCGCGTCCCGCTTGGCCAACGGCTCGTCGTCGCCCCCCCCCGCTATGTCGAAATCCGCATCACGGCCCGGCTGACTGTCGCCCGCACGGCCAACGTGGCGATGGTCCGCACCGCGGCGGCGAAGTGCCTGGCCGACAATCTCGCGGCGGTCGATCCGAAATTTCCCGACAAGAGCTGGCCGTTTGGCCGCGATGTCGCGGCGCTCACGGTCAAGGCCTGGCTCCGCGGCATCGACGGTGTGACCAAGGTCAGCGACGTTGTCCTCCACCAGTCT
This sequence comes from Mesorhizobium sp. M0590, assembly GCF_040320905.1. Lineage (NCBI taxonomy): Bacteria > Pseudomonadati > Pseudomonadota > Alphaproteobacteria > Hyphomicrobiales > Phyllobacteriaceae > Mesorhizobium > Mesorhizobium sp. M0590. The sequence goes on along the minus strand of NZ_JAMYQN010000010.1, from coordinate 172,166 downwards.
GGAACGCCGGTCGAAACGAAGATCGCCATAGGTCCGGCGGAGCTCCCCAAGCTTGTCTTCGCCGCGGATGACCTGACCTTCCAGCAGGCCGGGGAGACGCGGGGATGAGTGCGCAAAAGGTCTATCGCTTCGCCGCGAACAAACAATGGGACTTGTGCTTGATACGCGGGCTGCGGGCCGATGGCGAAGGGCTGGTCCCGGTGCAACCGCTTGGACCTCATGCCGCTGCAGTCGGAAGTTTGGGCGCTCTTTCGACGGTTGCGTCCGACCCGTACGACAATCCGGTTTGGCGGTTCGTGCCGTCCAATGCTTCGGGGCAGGGCGGCGATATCGGCTGGATGGACGAGTCCGATCAGATTTCCGGCCCGGACTGGATCGACGAGATCGTCGAGGCAAGTCCCCGCCTCGTCCTGGATCGCCATCGGGCATGGGCGTTCGATGCAAGGACGCTGCGGCGCTATGATCGCGAGACGTTCCAGTCCGCCAGGACGATCACCCTCGATGAACTGCATCGTCTCGACGAGCCAGCCCTCATCGCCATCGTCGATATTGCACCGGACGGCAAGGACGGCATCTGGCTGCTCGTCGCGACAGCCGATCGGCATGAGCTTCTGCATCTCGATTGCCGTGATTGCCTCGTCAGCCGCCGAACCGTGTCCAATGCCGCGGGTGTGCCGGGGCAGATCGGAATTCTCGGTCGCGGAACCACGATTGTCCTTCTTTCGACGCGGGGAGAGAGGCTGTCGTTCGTCTGCGCCAAGACCGGTTCTGTCATGCGCGATCTGTCAATGGAACAGCTTTCTCCGGGATGGACTGCGACCCGACTCGCGACCGATGGGCGCGGCCGCATCGGGCTTGGCTGCGAACAAGAGGATGAGAGCAAGTGGCAATTCCTGCTTCTCGATGCTGCCGGCGAATTGCTTCAGCCTGCCTTTGAGGACCTGTTTCGAGACGCGGCTGCACCTCGCGTCGATCTCGTTCCTTCGGACTTCGCCCTCGGGCCGGCGACGGTGTGGTTCGCCACGAAACGGGGGCTTTGGCGGTTGGCCGGCGCCGAGGAAACCGCGGCAACGACGGCGTGGCTGATGACGCCAAGGCTGATGTCGCCGGTCGGTGAGCGTAGGGGCTGGTCGCGTGCCGAGTTGATGATGGATCTGCCCGAAGGCGTCTCGATCGAGGTAAGCTATGCCAGCACCGACGACGCTAACCTCGCGGGCCAAGTACTGGCAGTATCCAATGATACGGGTCTTACGGTCGCCCAGCGGCATGAGCTGATCTGGCGGCTGCTGGATGACGGCGACACACTCAACCGGACTTTTGCCATGGCGGGTCCGGCCGGGAAGGGTGGCCCGATCGCTGTTCCGCTGTTTGGGACTCAGGATCAATGGTTCTGGCTGCGGCTCAGGCTCGACGTACCGGCGTCGGCACGTTCGCCCCGACTGACCGAACTGAGGGTTCTCTACCCCGAGATCTCGCTCATGGAACGTCTGCCGGCGATGTTCAACGGTCCCGACAACGATCCGGGCGGCGTGCTGCGCCGGCTGGTCGGGGTGATCGAGACGACGACCCAGGGCATTGATGCGGCGGTCCGGAACATCGGACGCCAGCTTGACGCCATCCACGCACCCGACGCCTGGCTTGATTATCTCGGGCGCTGGTTCGACCTGCCGTGGCACGATGCATTGCCGTCGGAAACAAAACGCGCCCTGCTGGGTGTGACGGGAGCACTGGTGAACCAGCGCGGCACCAGGGATGGTCTGGCAACGCTTCTCGAACACCTGCTGGGCAAGAACGCGATCATCGAAATTACCGACATGACCGTCGACTACACGCCTATGCGGCTTGGTGGTCCACGCACGAAAGGCGCCGCGATCCCGGCGCTGCTCGCCGGTCGGCGCGGGGCGGATCTGAAGCTTGGTCGCAAAGCGACGGTGGGATCACTGCGGCTTCCCTGCGCCGCGCCAGACGACAACCCGCTCGCAACGATCGTTCCGACACTTCGGATATCGGTTGACGCGCCAATGAACACCAAGCGGGCGCTGGCGCCGCTGCTGCCTGTTGTCCTTGAACAATTTGTACCGCTCGGCCTCCGGATCGCGATCCGGTGGACTGCCCTGCCGAACACGATGTTCGGCGAGGACGGCAATCTCGTCCTCGACGCCGAGGGGCCAGGTGGACTTGGCGAGAATAGCGTCATCGGGCGGACAACCCTGGCGGGCTGGGCTGAGGGGCGCATCACGGATTCGGGTTTCGAAATGGGTTTGCGGCAGCGTCAGGCGCGGCCAGGAAAGGGAGAAGGTCGTCATGCATGATTTAGCCGACGCCAAACGCAACCGGTTCTTCGCCGGCAAACGAATGCAGGCAGATGAATACAACATCGAGCAATCGTACGAGATCAACCGCCGGCGGCTGATCAACCGCGCGGTTCTGGGCTGGGGTGTCGTGCAAGGCTTCGCGCTGTCGCAGCCCGACCGGCCCAAAATCGAGGTGGTGATACCCGACGAGGTCTCATTCGTGGAGCCGGACGTTCCGGATGCCGGCGGATCGGACGCCGCCGAGCCCGTTGTCGCTGAAGCGCCATGGCCGGAACCACGGAGCCCGGCGCAAGATGCTCACCCCGCCCCCGCTGCTCCCATCGAGGATAACACCCCATATCCGCTATGGGTCGGCGATGGCATCGCCTTCGATCGCCACGGCCGGGAAGTTGTGCATGCGAGGAATTGCTCTCTGGATGGGAGCAACACCTTCTACCTTTTTCTCGACAACGGTCACTGGTGCGCCCGTGACCTCAGCAAGCTGCCCGAGGGCCGTTACATCCTCTCCGTTCACTACGCCGAGGAAAAGACAGGCGGCATCATACCGCCGCGCTTCTGCGGCTGCGGTCATCCAGAGCGGGCGTATGTCCGTGAGACGGCGGTCTTTTCGCTGCGAAAGTGGGATGAGAAGAAAGCCTGCCCATGCGGCGAGTTCGGGTGTCCCGGTGACCGCTGCAAGGATTGCGTTGCCGATGCCTGCAAAGGCGATGTCCGCGGGCCGCATGCGCGGCTGAGCCAGTGGGTCATGGATCGGGACATCGCCGACCACGATTCCCACCTCGATTGCTGGGGCAAGTATGAGATTGCCATGCACGAATGGATCGAACTGGCTTGCCTCACCGTGCAACCTGGCGACAAGGAATGCGATCCCGTCAAAGTCGTCATCGACGATGCAAGCGGACCGCGGCGTCTGGTCAAGAACAATGATCTGCTGTTCGATCTCGTGCGCGGCTGCGACCTTACGCACATCTCCTCGATCAGTTGGGGAGATTGGCATCGTCGTGGTCGTGGCCATGTCCCATGGTCGGACTTCAAGAAAATGTTCCATTTTCATCAAGAATTACGGCACGAGTTCAAACATCAGCCCGGTACTTTTTTTAAAACCTATCGGACCAACTTCTTTGTGAATTTTTCCGGGCCTGTACTTCGCAAATCGATCCGGCCTGACATCGTCACAATTCGGGTAAATTCCACAGAGAGTGGCACTGGATGGGGCCTTGTTCGTGTTGTCCCAATCTCCTGGCTTGATTCGACGCCGTCCAATGGCGACGAGGGCAGCCTTTTTACTGATCAATTCCGCATCGAAGTCCGGCGCAAGTGGGCCAACGACGAGATCAAGGAGGACGGATTGTCCGAACTTCGAGGTCACGATTTCTTCGTCGAAATAGAAGTACGCGGCGATCTGATCGAGGACTGTAATGGTTTGACAGTTGACGCCAGTTCGCGAGGTCTCGATGCCGTACCGACAGGCAACGGCACACCCGGAGGCACCTTTATCTCCCGATTCGGTGTCCGGCAAATGCCACAAGACCAGAACGACGCCGATTAATGGAACTATCCCGCAAATCTCGAGGATACGATTATGAAAGAGCTTCTATTGGTCAAGGGCACCTCGTCGCTGGCCCGCCCGACCTACAGCCCGGGGCAATTGCTTGAAGATGAGGACCTCACTGCCGCCGTCGACTATACTCGCGATCTCACACGGCTGCTGTTCCGCTCGCTGTTCGGATGCGGGGTGATCTGCGGATTGCAGGTTAAGGGCGGGCCGACCTGCAAAGGCCAGAAGCTCAGCGTCCAAATCACCCACGGGCTGGGCCTCGATTGTGGCGGCAACCCTATCGAAGTGCCGAAGGATTTAACGTTGGAGTTCGATCCTGGTTGCGATCCGTTCCCCACGAGCGTCTGGGTTGTCGCCTGCCACACCTGTCAACCTTGCCGCTCACGCGAGACCGCGTGTTCGCACGATGACGATGCGACATGCGTCAAGACGCGCCGGCAGGATGGCTACAAGATCAAGCTCTATCCGGGTTCGGCGGTACCGCCGCCCGGTGTCTGTTACTGCGGTGGGGACAAGGTCGACGATTGCGGCTGCGGCTGCGATTGCGGGGAATGCATCCTCATCGCCAAGCTCGATCTCACTCTCGTCAAAGGTACCTCGCAGCTGGAAAAGGCTGTCCCGGATGTATCGTTGGTGAGACAGATCCGGCCTGCGATGGCTCACCCCTGTCCCCCGCAAAAGAAACAGGACGCCGCCGCGGCCGATGGAGCCCCGGCTGTGGCCCTCGAAAGGACAACTGCCGCCTGAACCATCCCGGCGCATCAGGCCTGCACATAACGAGGCTATTTCCCGCATGACGGAACGCGCTCTGCAGAGACAGGCTTCGAAGCCGGACCGGCGGCCGCTGGTCGCGGTTCAGCGCGCGCCGGTCGCCCAGGCATTCTCTCCTATGCAGGCGCTGCAACGGCGGGTGGGCGATCAAGCCATGCTGGCGGTGATCGCGCGCGCCGCCACCGTCCAGGCGCCGCCCGCTTCCTCCTCACCTTCAGCCGGTCTGCGCATCTCTTCGCCTCAGGACGCGGCCGAACGGGAAGCAACCGCGACGGCGGCGGCTGTCATGCGTACGGCAACGCCGGTGTCGGTGTCATCGCGCGAGGGACCCCAACTGCTGCGCGCGCCGACGAAATCTGCCGCCGTTGCGATCGCCGGATCGCTTGCGTCGCCAAGCGTCACGGCCCAGATATCAGCCAGCATGAGCAGCGGCGCGCCGCTTTCACCTGCCGTGCGCAATTTCATGGAGCCGCGCTTCGGCTCAAACTTCTCGCAGGTTCGCGTCCATACGGGAGAGCCGGCGGCTGGGCTCAGTGACCGCGTGAATGCAAAAGCCTTCACCGTCGGCGGGCACATCTTCTTCGGACGCAACCAGTACCAGCCCGAGCGGCGCGAAGGCCGCGAACTGATCGCACACGAACTGACACACACCGTCCAGCAAGGCGCCGCCACACCGCACAGCATTCAGCGGAACGGCGGGCCCTCGCTCTCCGATCGCATTTCAGACGCTGCCGCCGATCTCGCGGCGACTGCGTTGCCAAATCCTGGCGATCTCGTGCTGCAGGCGTTGGGAATCGTTGCTCCTGGCCTTGTGCCGATCATCAATGGCGGTCCGAATGGTTTCGCCGAGTGGCTCAAGGGCAACGCGATGTCGGCGGTCGAGGGCGTCTTTACGACGCTGATGGCGCCGGTGAGCGCCGTGGCCGGTGCCGGGCAGGGGCTCACGGCGCAGTTCGCGCCGGTGATCGCCAGCCTCCAGGCTGCTGCTGCGCAGATCGCCAAGAACGACTGTGGCCCGATCCGCGATGCCGCCGACAAGATCGAGAAGGCGGCCGAGAAGCTGATCACGCCGATCGTCGAGACGCTGCAGCCGGTGGTCGCGGCGATCAAGGATTTCCTGAGCGGGGTCTGGGACAAGATCGGCGCCCCGATCTGGAACTGGATCAAGCAGTACGCCTCCTCGCAATGGGAGCAGATCAAGGCCATCGCCAAGATGGTGTCCGACGCGGCCAAGTGGCTGTGGGACAACACCAGCGCTATCCGCGAAGTCTATTCCCAGGCCTGGACGTGGCTCAAGAACAAGCTGGGAATAGGTGACGGCCCAGAGGGCGAGGCCGGCATCCTGCAATGGGTGCAAGGCAAGCTGAGCGCCGTCTGGGAAAATATCAAACTTCAACTGGCGCCCTTTACCAAGCAACTGACGATCATTGGCGCTGCCGTCGCCGGCGTTGCGCTGGCGCTGTCGCCGGCCGGGCCAATCCTTGCGGTCGGTGGCGCGATCGCCGGCGCGATAAACGGCATCCGCTGGATCGCCGCCAACTGGGGCAAGGGCAACATCATCGCCACGGCACGGGTCTATCTTGAGCAGACGCTGATACCGCCGTTGCTCGATGCCGTGGGCCGGCTGAGCGCAACGTTTACCAACGTTGCACAGTCGATCAGCGGCGCGCTCAACAATCTCGCCGCAGGCATGGCGGGAGCAGTTGGCGTGCTGGGAGGCTCGATCCTGTCGTTTGCGGTCTCCGCCGTTCAGTGGATCGCCTCGCAGGTTAACGCGCTTGCTGCCTGGGCCAATGGCCAACTGGCGCAGCTCGGCGCCTGGTTGAAGGGAGCGCTCGGCAAACTGCAAACCCTGCTCAAAGGCGTGCTGCAGTTCTTCGGCCGCGTCGCCGACGTCATCATCGACATCTGGGGTCTGCCGGTGCTGCTGGGCGAGGCGATCTGGGACCGCGTTCCCGCCTGCGTGCGCGACCCGATCGTCGATTTCCTTGGCCCGATCATTCTCAGGCAGATCGAGATCTTCCAGGAGTTGGCCAAGGACAATGAAGCCTGGCAGAAGACCAAGGAGGATGTCGGCAAGATCATCAAGCTTGTGTTCCACGACCACGACCTGATGGGGGCGGTGAAGGCGACGTTCTTCCTGATCCTGCGGGTCTTCAATCTGCCGCCGGATCTCCTGTTGACGGTCGCCAACAAGGCGGTTGCCGCCTGGGATATCGTTGTCAAGAAGCCGCTCGACTTCATCAAGAACGTCATTCGCTCGGTCGGCCACGGTTTCAGGATGCTCTGGGACAACAAGATCGAGAACCTGAAGATTGGCCTGCAAGGCTGGCTGCTCGGCGAGATCAAGGAAAAGAATATCGTCATTCCGACCAACTGGAGCGAACCGCGCCAGCTTTTCGACTTTGCTCTCAGCGTGCTCGGCATCTCCTCCGATCACATCTTCGAGCTGATGAAGAAGCGTTTCCCTGACCAGACCATCGACAAGATACGTGCCGCCGTGGGTAAGATCGCGGGCGTCGTTGCCTGGGTCGACAAGGCGATCGACACAACCAAGTCGCCCGCCGAGAACGCGCGCGGCATGATCAACCAGGCCAAGGAATTCGGCGTCACCATCCTGACCGGACTTGCCGAATGGGTCGCTGCGAAGGTCGCCGAGGAGATCGCTATCATGCTCGCCGCGGCGGCGGCTTCAGCTGGGCTTTCCGAGATCGTCGACATCGCGCGCCGCATCTATCGTGCCATTCTCACGGCGGTGCGCTGGGCACGTCGTATCCTGGACATGGCAAACCAGGCGCTCGACAATGTGCTTGATATCGCCAACGGCGCGGTCGAGAAGGTCGGCGCGACTTTTTACAAGATCATGCAGGGCGGCCTGCCAGTGGTCGTCGGGTTCCTGGCCGATCAGGTCGGCCTCGGTGGCGTCGGTGCCGCGATCCGCGGCATTATCGACAAACTGCGCGAGAAGGTCGACAACGCCATCCTCTGGGTGATCGACAAGATCAAGCTCGCGCTAGAAAGGCTGGTCGGGGCTGTCAAGGCGGGCGTGGCGGCGGTCACGGAATGGTGGACAGAGAGTGTCTCTTTCCGTGACCAGAAAGGCCAACCGCACCGTCTTTTCTATTCCGGAACCCAAGACAATGCTCGTCTCAAGATCGCCAGCAAGGAAGTCTTCACGGACGAATTCATTGTGAGGGTCGAGACGGCAATACGGGCAAGCCCGCAGCTCCGCGACTTTGCTCAGTCGAAGCTGTCCTCGTGCCGGACGTCGATGACGAATTTGGCACGCTTGAAACAGCAGCTCGCATTTGCAACTCGAACGAAGGATCCATCCCTGCAGCGGCTTGAACGCGACCACAAAGAAGAGATGATGCGACTGTCGACATTTGTCGGCTTCCTAATGGATGTTCTTCCCGAGAACGCCGTCGCGTTGGCAATGAAGGCGGGCGACAAGGTCACTATTCCGTACAAGGGAACCGAGCGTATGGGCCAAATCATCGTCATCAGCGCGGACCGGGTGCATTATTCTGTCGACGCCATTGCCGGACAGCTTCAGATGCCGACTAAGGAATTCCAAGAAAAATGGGCCGCCGGCATCATTCGCGAATACGTCGAAGAGGGCCTACGCGAAAAGTATCTTGGCAGTACGCCCAGCAAGGCCGACAAGACGGGCCGCGATCTCATCGAGTTCAAATACAAAGGCAAAATTGAAATGCGCGGCGGTGTTGCCTTTGTCGAATGGAAAAAGGGTAGCTGGCATCCACTCGCCGACTGCGACATGAGCCACGAGCCGTTGGATGCCGTCGATTACTGGAACAACATCGGTCGGGATACCGGTCCTCCGGCACCAAAATCGGGCGCCGTAAGAGGCTGGATGCTAGACTATAGAAACTACATTCTCGAGCCATCCGCAGTGAACAGGAGCAGGGGATCGCGGGCCAACAGCAAATACTTGCCCCCAAGGAGATAAATGGATGAGCGTTTGCCTGAACTGGGCGAAGGGCGGATACCAGCGTAACCGATTGATCAAGGAAATCGACATGGGGAGACTTTACCTTCCCACGGGTCGGCTGGTGTGCTGCGATCCGTTTTCCGTAGGGGAAGCCGGACCATTGGACCTGGAATTGACGCCGGGACACTACGCAGTTCGACTGGTGCAGGCGCCCATGGACATATGGGGCGAGCGTGTTGCTCTTGCGGCAGTTATCTTCAACGAGGACGAACCGGATAGCGCCACACCGGCGCAGCGGCAGAACACGACCGACAAGGCCGGAATACACGTGGAGTCGGGTTTGGCTTGCTTCACCGACGAAGATACCAGACGGTTGTTCGCCAACAGGCTGATGGCTTTTCAGCATGAGCGTAAGGACACCAGCTATTATGAAGCAGTGCTGGAAAAAGAATTTGCAGCCAGCGCCAGTCCCGACGGCCTACAGACCGGAAACCGGAATATGCATTTCCCTGTCAGGGGTGATCAACGCAATATCGCGATGTTTGCGAGTGGACTCGGCGATGGAATGTATCAAGCCGAATGGCTGATGGCAGGGACTTCGCCATGCCGGCTCGTAGTCGACTTCGGGGTGTTGAAATAGACGATAGGATCACGGTTCCTACGACGCTATCCACGGGCGCTCGCGCACCCTGCGCATGGCGTGGGCGCGACGCGGCAGTTTGAGTTTCTCAAGCACGTTGTGGACATGGTGCTTCACCGTTGCGACGCTGAGATTGAGTTCGCGCGCAATCTCCTTGTTGGTGAGACCGCGGCCGATGAGCTGCAGGACATTGCCCTCGCGATTGGTCAGCGGGGTGTCCTCGTCCGGATCGACGGAACGAACCTCGGCTCGAAACAGCGCCCGGAGCAGCCCGCTCGATATTTCCGCCGGGCATGCCAGGCGCCCCGATATGGCGTCTCGCATTGCCTTGGCAACGGCTTCTACGCTCGCGTCGCGCGCGACGTATGCCGAGAAACCGGCCCTGCCGCAGCGGATTACATCTTGGCGCTGCTCTTTCAATCCGAGCGCGATCAACACCACTTCCGGCGCCGAGACGGCGAGGGCGCGGACATCATCGAGATCCATGTTTTGCGTCATATCGATCAATATTATGTCGACAGCTTGAGAAGCTAATATTTCATTCAATTGAGATATTTCGCCTGTGACCGAGACAACAGAAATATCCACGGTATCCCTCAGGCACCGAGCCAAACTATCCCCAAGCAATTTTATTGCGGTGAGAATAACCGCTTGCATGAGCGCTGCCCCCTCAAGGCGCTGCCAAGCTTATATGTAAGCACGTTCTTTGATGCTAACACAGTGTTTTTTTGATCCAACAGAACCGGTGAGTCAGACATGCTATCGATAGGCACAAGCATTCCTTGAGGTGTCGGCAACCAGAAGCCTGACAAAAGAATAAGCCTTGCCAAGTGCATATGGCCATTTCTGAGTGAAGAAAGGCACCTGTTAATTTATCGCTCTCGTCCTGATCAGCCCCTGATGCGAAACATCCGTTCCACGGTGGCAGCCGTAGCCAAAGCATCCATGCTTCCCGGCCGGGGCGAGCAATGCCATTGCGATTGTGGACGCCATCACGTTTCTACACGACTCCTCAAGATCAGATAGCTGTTGCCCCAATTACGCGGGCCGCGTAGTTTAATTAAGTGAATCGTGGCGGGCTATTCCAAACAAAGTCGAGATCGATGGGATGACTACGCCGTCCTGGACGGATCACGAGTGTGCCCGTCGGCGGGCTCAACTTGTCGATGTTCGAGATTTTGCCGGCCATGTCTCAAAGACTGAAATCCTCGTCTTTCTGTCGAGGTGCGCAGCAATTTGCGAAACAGACCGAATGAGTCTTCGATGAACGCAATCGTCACGCCCAATCAACGACGTCAAACCCAAGCAGGTCGACATCGATAGCGTCATCTACGCCGTACGAGCCGTCTGACCAAGGAGGAGAAGTAATGAAGCCGGCTCTGTACTATCCCTACATCCATATCAGAGACGTTGACTGGCTAAAGGGCGCTCTCCTGATCTTTCCAAAGGTCTATCGCTTCGTGCCGCCAGGTTTCCAACGTTGGGATGATCCCGCGTCTTCCGAGTTCGCTTACAAAGGAGGGGAAGAGGGGCCTCTGCTCGATAGAGCATTCACTTCTGAACCGCCGGTGGAGAGGGCCGCTCAAGCGCTTCTCGCAAGGCTGAAGGAGGACTCCGGCGATCCTAAATTCCTGAAGAGCTTACGCAAGTCCAGTGCCTTGAAGCAGCGTGAAAAGCGTCGCCAGCGGCTTGAAACTATCCGGCCCGGCCTTGGCGATTCAGACGACACGGTGGTCTACGGCGCCCAGCTCCATCGCGAGAAGTTTTGTGAGGACCTGATGCGGTTTCTCGAGAGTAACGAGCTTTGCTGGAAACCGAATAAGGCTGAGCCAGACGATCCGGACCTGTATATTGAGGTGCACGAACATCTCGCCGAAGTCATCATGTCGACCGTATCGATTGCTTTCGCACAATATCGCGGAGCCGATATCGTCTCGGACGACAAGAACGAACGTCTGCATCGCTTCCTCGTCGAAAAGCGGTACCAAGACCTCTACAACGCGTGGCTGCATCCCGAATGGCCCGTCGGCCCGCAACCGCAAACTGGTCGCCGCGCCTTTGAATTCATGCTTGAATGGCAAGGCGATGTAAGATCCCTCACTGCGGACAAGATCATCGAGCTTGGTGAAGAAAAGGCGGCAATTACAGACCTACTCGCCGATCTCGACAGGCGCGCCGCCAAAATCCAAGCCGATGATCCGCGGACCATCGACGACCAGATGAAGCAGATGATCAGCGAAGTGCTTGGCAAATGGGATGCAGGCAAACCGCTAGGATCGCGATGGTGGAAGGAATTCGCTGGAGCAGAGGCGGTTCCTTTGGGAGCCGATTTTCTCAAAAGCATCGGCGAAAAAGCGGCTACGCCTGCCGCCGCGGGCCTCGCCGCCGGTGCATATGCCGGAAGTCTTGACGCCGGCGGTTTGATCGTCGCGGGAATTGGACTTGCGATAGGCGTCGTGGCTCACGGAGTCACATCGCTGAGAAAAGCTATGGGGGCAGGCGTCACGGATCCGCACCGGTATCTCACGTCCTTGACCAAGGCAGGCATTAAAATCAATGTTCCATGCAAAACATCCTGAAACCGCGACGTGAACTAATGACAAATCATGCAGCGATAGCGCTGGCCCAAGTTGACTTTCGACTGCATTAAGTGGCCGTAGAGAACTCAATCACGCCAAGACACCAGTCGTTCCCAAGGTATTGGGCAGACTGAGGCGGAAAAAAGATAATGAAATGAATAAGATAGAGCGACATCTTGCTATTGCACCTATGATGGATGGAAGGGACTGAGACGAAAAAGACAAGAAATTTCAAAGCTTAGGATAAAGTCTCTTGGGTCATGCTGTACCGAATGCCGTACCGTGCAGGCGATCAATTGGCGAACTTAGAAATTTAACCTGGCCGCTATTGCTTCGAACCGGAAGATTTTGACACATCGGTGACATCCACAGTCCGCGCTGCGAATGACCGCATTGCGCCCCATTGTCGCCGCCCAGCCATCAGTTCGCGTCTTTGTTGAAGTCGTGCCGTACCGAACGCATTACCGGAAACTCTCACAAGATTCATCGGGTTGGAAAGTCCGGGCGGCTTTCTGCGGGCGCGATCGAAACTCTTCACCTTTGCTACCTACTCCGTGAGCCCCTTCATCTCTTTTCTTGCGGCCTCTGTACGGAACTCCAGGTATTTGGCTAGGTCGGCGAGATGAACGCCCTTCGCACACTTCTGGCTGTTCTCGATCCGCACCAGCGGAATGGCAATTTCACCGGTGGAAATCTTTCGGACCAGCTTCGTTGGCGTCAGGTGAGAGAAATAGTCTCGGCAGACGTCATCGATCGGGATGATGGCCTTGCCTCCATACTGAGCCATCAAAAGCAGTGCCGTGTTCATTCCAGGTTGCTATCCCGTGTTAGGAGCTTAGGAGACTAGCAAGCCGCCCAACGGGTTCAACGGCCGGGCAGGGGCGCGCGTGCAAAAGGGTGGGCGCGACCTAAGCAACGGTCGGGGGTTCAAGTCGCCAGAGGGATACCGCCAATATAGTGCGGCCACTGAATTCGTTTGCTAACTCGACTCCTTTGCAAGTTATAGGGCGGTGTGCAGCCTTAAATCGTGTCCCCGCAACCACTTCTGTCATAGTACGCTAACCGTCTCGGTCTAACCGAGGCGGTTTTTGCGTTCGTGGATTCGGAAACGTCAGGATCGCGCCAAAACGGCAACCATTCGGCCAGAGCAGCGCTGGCTACGATTTCGGGCGACGGTTTTCTGCGGTGGGTTTCGGCGGTGCGTGACCCGCAGCCCTGCGCTCGTCTGCGATATGCCGAAGGTTGTCGATGCCGTCTTCGGTGAAGACGACGATAGTTTCGCTTAATTCGGTCGCGGGATAGTCGTCGTAGGCGCTCAGGCAACCGTCTTCAGAGAACATCTCGATCAAGCAATCACGCAGCAACTCTTCTTCCTCGCCGAGCATCTCGGCGACATATTTGAGAGTGTAAAGAGCGGAGTTGCGATATCCCATCTGACGGCCTCACCCACGCCCCTGCGAGAGAGGCGACGCGCTCTCCTGCCCCGCCAGGATGATCGCCTCTCTGGTTTCGATCCACGCCCCCCGCGATAGGGGCGACGCACGTTTTTCAGCGCGGCCGAGAGCGCGGTCTTGTTTCGATCCACGCCCCCGCGAGAGGGCGACCCGAATACTGGCACGAATTCTACTGGCAGGCATGGGTTTCGATCCACGCCCCCCCCGCGAGGGGGGCGACTGTATCGGAGCGGGCCGATCGGCACACCCTCGTAGTTTCGATCCACGCGCCCGCCCGACCGCTCCGGTGTGCTTTTGGTAATAGCGCCAGTTTCGATTCACGCCCCCCGCGAGAGGGGCGACCATACGCCGCGGCCGCCCGGGCCGGGCGAGAAGGAGTTTCGATCCACGCCGCCGCGAGAGGGGCGACCTTGGCGGCGATGATGCAACGCGCCAGTTCCCGGTTCCACGCCCCCGCGATAGGGGCGACGGGAGGGCGCGCACCCTGACATACTCGAGTTCGAGTTTCGATCCACGCCCCCGCGAGAGGGGCGACCTCCCCAAGGCACCGATAGACGCGGGGGTGGCGGTTTCGATCCACGCCCCCGCGAGAGGGGCGACTCGGTTTGTGCGCGATGCCGCCGATCAGGCAGATGTTTCGATCCACGCCCCCGCGAGAGGGGCGACGGCCAGCCAGCGCGCGTTACAGCCATCATTCGAGAGTTTCGATCCACGCCCCCGCGAGAGGGGCGACACGTAAGCGTTTCCCATCAACGGTGTGTCGCCGGGGTTTCGATCCACGCCCCCGCGAGAGGGGCGACTGCCGAAGTTGGCCTTTCCAGTCGTCTCAGTGTCGTTTCGATCCACGCCCCCGCGAGAGGGGCGACCCTACACCGGATCCAACAATAATCACTGGTATGGTTTCGATCCACGCCCCCGCGAGAGGGGCGACTTACCGCCTGATCGAAGTCGGGAACGATATGCTTGTTTCGATCCACGCCCCCGCGAGAGGGGCGACACAAACCTGACGCGCAGGCTGTTGCGTTTTGGGAGTTTCGATCCACGCCCCCGCGAGAGGGGCGACCCTATACGAATTTCAAAAACTACTGCCTTGCGCGGTTTCGATCCACGCCCCCGCGAGAGGGGCGACAGCGGCCTTTTCGGTGGGGACGCTGGCCGCCGCAGTTTCGATCCACGCCCCCGCGAGAGGGGCGACAGCCATGAGAATGGCTTTGTCGTAGGGTGCGGGGGTTTCGATCCACGCCCCCGCGAGAGGGGCGACGCTGAAACCACTGGCTGAACGACTGTCCGCTCTGGTTTCGATCCACGCCCCCGCGAGAGGGGCGACCGCGACATGGAACGCCCGTTGCGGCGATCTATGCCGTTTCGATCCACGCCCCCGCGAGAGGGGCGACTTGCCGCAGCACTGCAATGCACGACTGCCGAACTGTTTCGATCCACGCCCCCGCGAGAGGGGCGACAAGGGCTGTATCCGATGGAGCGGCCGCTGTGGTGTTTCGATCCACGCCCCCGCGAGAGGGGCGACTGGACACCATGCCGGATGTGCGCGGCAAGGACCTGTTTCGATCCACGCCCCCGCGAGAGGGGCGACTCCTCGTCGAAGGGCGCAGCCGGGTCCGGATTGTAGTTTCGATCCACGCCCCCGCGAGAGGGGCGACCCGTTCAGTGTCGCGGGCAAGCAAAAAGGGTTTGTTTCGATCCACGCCCCCGCGAGAGGGGCGACCAGTCGGTTGCGTCGGAGGCGCGCAGATCAAGGCGTTTCGATCCACGCCCGCGCGAGAGGGGCGACTCTGGCAGCATGGGCGGTCTTTGTGCCGCTAGGGTTTCGATCCACGCCCCCGCGAGAGGGGCGACTTTTGCGGCATGACCGACTGCATGAGTTGAACCATGTTTCGATCCACGCCCCCGCGAGAGGGGCGACCTGAGACGGATACCCCGCTCAGTGTTGCGATATGCGTTTCGATCCACGCCCCCGCGAGAGGGGCGACGCATTTGTTGCGAGGCGTAGCGTTCCGACATCAAGTTTCGATCCACGCCCCCGCGAGAGGGGCGACTTCCGGGTCGAGAGTATCGCGCAGGTAGTGCGGGTTTCGATCCACGCCCCCGCGAGAGGGGCGACTGGTGCCCAGCGCATTGTCTCAACAAGGCCTCCGTTTCGATCCACGCCCCCGCGAGAGGGGCGACGATCCGAACACTCCGGACGCCGTAAGGGCCAAGGCGTTTCGATCCACGCCCCCGCGAGAGGGGCGACAGTGCATCAGCTAACAGATTGCGAAAATTGAGGAAAGACGAGTTAAAAGGCGAACATAATCCTTCAGCCGACGGAGGGTCGACCGACAACCCAGCTTGGCGTAGATAGTTTCACGATTTCAAAGAACTAGCGCCGGTGCGAACCCGTCGGGATTTTCCGGCACGCTTTATGTTCGCGCTGTCTCGCGCTGTCATACAATGGATTCAGACGATGAGGGCACCGCCGAGGTCGACCGCAGGCTTAGCGCCGACATGCTCCACCCGCCGCTGCCAACTGGCGCCCAGATAATAGTAGCGCAGGCTGTCGTGCTGACGATCGATAATTCGCTCCAGCCTGGCCTTCACCTTGGTCCACTGGGCAGGGTCGACCTCGATCTCGAACACTGAAAACTGAACTCTCTGACCGAAATCCTGGCACGCTTTGGCTACTCTGCGGAGCCTGCGGGCACCGTCGCCTTCCATAGTTTTCACATCATAGGTCACTAGTACCATCATCATACGAACTACTTCCAGAACCAAGGCGGATAGGCGTCAAGGTCACCGTAGATGACGGGCCAGAAGCTGCGCTTGAAGGTGTGGCACCAGGCCAAGCGGAGCATTTTCCTCGATGAATGGATGATGGCGTCCCTGTTTCTTGCGTTCCTGCCAGGCAGCAAGCACGGTCTTGCGGCCATCGTCGGTAAGCCAGACCGCGCCGCCGTCGCGGACCTCGAAGTCGGCGGCGCGTAGCTGGCGCCGGTTGATCAACGACAAGGCAAGACGATCAGCCAAGACCGGGCGCAATTCTTCCATCAGATCGAGTGCCAGGCTCGGCCGCCCTGGCCTATCACGGTGTAAGAACCCGACTGCAGGGTCGAGGCCGACACCTTCTGCCGCACTACGGCAGTCGTGAGTCAGAAGTGTGTAAAGGAATGAGAGCAGCGCATTGACTGGGTCGAGCGGCGGTCGGCGCGAGCGGCCGCGAAAACGCATTTGCGCATCAGGCGAACGGATCAGAGTATCGAAAACGCTGAAATAGTGCGCGGCAGCTTCGCCTTCGGCACCGCGCAACTGATCCAGGTCGAGCCCGGCGAGGCTTACCCTGCGCAAAATATGCACCTGACGCCTCGTTGCATCAGCGACACGGTCGCGCTCTCCCGGTGCCAGCTCCTCGCCATAATCGCGAAGCCCGCGCATCAGCACCGCCCGCTGGTTGGATATCTTGCCGGCGACCATGCCGCGCACAATATCTTCCGGCGCCTCAGACGCGCGATACTGCGCCCGCCGCAACAGCACATTGCCGGCCACAGGTCCGTCGACCCTGGCTTGAAACCGGCCGGCACGGTCGAGCATCACCAATGTGATGCCAGCGCCGGCACAGGCGCCAATGAGCGCCGGCGAGACGTAGATCGCCCCGAAGACAACGACGGAGCCGAGCATGTGCAACGGAACGCGGGCGCGTTCGACACCCTCGATCTCGGCCACCAGATTCTCGCCGTCCTTCTTCAGGCCGGCGCCTTCCGACGTGACATACACCGTGTTGAGAAATTTTTTCACGACGCGGCGTCTTCCTCCAAAAGCAAAACCAGCGTTCGGTTGCGCCAGTCACGCGCCGATTTCGCCATGGTCTTTGGACGGCAGAGATCGATGAGTGAGCAGGCTCGGCAGCGGTCGGCACGGTAGATCGCCTTCGGCGTCTGGCGCGTCGTGAAGATTTCGCGCAACCGGGCGACTGTTTCCTCCGTGAGCAGACGCAGTTCCGCATCGAACGGCACCGTGACCCTGCGCTTTGTCTCGCCATAGAACAGCGCACCCTCCGGCACCCGCCTTCCGGTCATCTCCTCGAGGCAGAGCCCTTGAGCGCAGAGCTGCACCTCGTCGGCGCGGTGCAGCTTCGGCTTTCCTCGCTTGAACTCGACAGGGTAAGGCGTTTCGCCATTGATGCCCGTATGAAATTCCACCACGTCTGCGACGCCGGCAATGCCGAGACGTTTCGACGCAATCGAAAGCGCAGATTCGCGACGCACGCCGCGCACGCGCCGCATGCCCGGCCTGTCGGCGGCGATGTGCAGGACATGGCCTTCCGCCGTAAACCGGTTCTCTTCCCACATTCGCTCGATGTGGATGAGTGCGGCCTGCCGCAGACAATAGACAGCGTGCTGCAGCGCCGAGAGCGGAATGGGATCGGCATCCCGTTCGTCGGGCTGGACGGCCAGAGTTTCGCCCGCGCCCGTCGCCATGGTCACAGACGCTCGATGATCTCCACGCCGTCAGGTAGCCCTTCACGATCGATCTCGATTTTATAATCGCTGAATTTCCGGGCCGGCGGATAGTTGTCGATGCCCGAATCGTCGACATCGCGGAACGCACCGTCAATGTTGCGGCCAACCCTTACGCGATCAAAGAGCGCATGGGCCGGTGCGTTGCCGAGCGTATTGGCGTGTTTGAAGACGACGAGCTTGCGGCTTGCCATTTCTCCGCGCGCGGCGGACCGGTCGTGCTCGAACATCGTTGACAAGGCCTCGAAGAGTAAGTCCAGGTCCGTATCGGAAAAGCCTGTGCGTTCGGCGAGTTTCGCCGAGACGAAACCGTGGGCGCGGTAAAGACCATAGGGCACGATGTGCTTGCGGCCCATGGTGCGGTTGTCGACGCGGTCGTTACCTTCCTCACTGCCTTCTACCCGTTGCTTCTTCTCGGCATCGTTGGTTGCCGCCATGCGGGTGATGGAGATTTCCTGGGGCACGATCGGCTCGATGGAGCCCGCGAAGGTCATCTGCACCGGTCCGCGCACCTGACCCGCATTGATGCCGGTCGACATGACCGCGCCGAAGGTACGAACGTCGAAGAAATTCGCACACATGAACTTTGTGAGCGCCCGCGCCTCATCGTCGCTCTTAGGATTGAGCTTGGCGTCCTTGGCGACTTTCCCGTCATCTGGGCGCAGCGCGACGTAGGCCTTGCGATGCTGCTCGTTCAGGATCGCGCCTTCCTTGACGTAGATGTTGTAGCTCTGATGTTCGCCTTTGGCGAACTCGACATAGTTGCGCACCTTGCGCTTGAGGCTGACGTCCGAAACCAGACCATGATTGGTCTCGGGATCGAGCCGCGGCATGTTGCCGGCATCCGGGTCGCCGTTCGGGTTGCCCTTGGATACATCAAACAGCAGGACGAAATCATAGCGGTTGGAAAGGGCGTTCATGATGCGGCATCCTGTGTGTCGACGGTTTCGGGTTTGCGGAAGAATTCGCCGCGCTGATGGTAGTAGCCGAGGCCGAACAGTGCCTGCTCTTGGGCGGAAAGGGAGGCCGGGAAGGGATCGCTGTCGGGCGACATGCGTTCGAGGATAGCGCCGATGGTCTTTTCGAGATTGATCCTGTGTCCAGGCCTTTGCTTGCCGACCTTCGAAAGATGGTTGGCTGATCCCCGGTCGAGCAGGGCGAACACCTTGCGAGGTTGGGCGGATGCCGAACCGTAGAATTTGTCCTTGATGGTGGCGTTGACGTTGCGACCGAGCGCGGCCGTTTGTATTTGTTCATAGGCAGCAAACAGCCGCCCGAGCAGATAGCCCTTGTTTCTATTCTCCGGTTCGAACGACACGGGAGCCTCCCCATTTGTTTTGTTGAAATTTCGAACGAGCAGTGCTTTCAGGATGCCAACCCTAAGAGCGCTTACCTCTCCGTCCGCTCGAATGCGCATCAGCACAGTCGAGAGCAACGTCAGCGGATAGCGGGTGCCGGTCAGGATCGACCGCATCCATTCGCCGGCGAGATTCGGCGGCACGTTTTCGCGCTTGCCCAGCACCGCGGTTTCGGCGAGATATTTCCATAGCGCTGGGTGCGCGTCGCGCGGCGGCGGATCGATGTCCATTTCGGCAACGAAGCGCTGGTAGTTTTTCGCCAGCACGCCGAAATCGTTTTCGAACCAGAACCGGATCGAAAGCCGCGCGGCATTCGGAGCAAGACCAAGGACATAGAAGCGGACGCCGTTTTCAAGTTCGGGGGCTATCTCCTTGAGTGGCAGACCGTTGCGAATACGAGCTAGGATATCGCCGACCTTGCCGGCTTGGGTGACTTCATCGACGTCCGAAAACATCGCACCGAAGGTGCCTTCGGCGGTGCGCGCCACTTCGGCGTCGGACGCATCAGCCCAGAAAACGGTGGAGGTGTCGCCGACCTGGATGCGGTTGGTCTTGCCAGCAAGGAATGTGTTGAGCGCGGTGGAATATTTGAAGGCGGCAGCTTCCGAGACAGGAGCATTGTCGCCCTGCTCGTGCTCATAGGACGTGAAGGCATCGAGATTGAACGATACGATGGAAGCGCCGGAGGATTGCGCACCCCACACGCCTTTGATTGCCGGATGAAGGCGCGCGACCGCTCCATTCGAGCCGGTGACGAGGCAGAGCGACACGGCATCCCCGCCACCGCCGCTTCGGTCCGCCCACAAAGCCTTGGCGGCTGGCCGATCGTGAAGATAGCCACCTTGCCGCCGCTCTGTTTCGAGCGCAAATACGACGTTCTGGTCCTTCAAATCCGACGGCCATCCTGATGTTTCAAATTGCTCAGGAACCCATTTTTCAATGAAGGATCGAAGTGCCAACAATCCAAAATCGTTCGTTTCGGCAAGGCTGGCCAAATGCGTGTCTCGGAAAACTTGCCAGCGTGACAAAGCGTCCTTGCCGTCCGTTGCAGTGACGCCAAGTGCAAACGCCGAATTATCCCAGAGGAAAAATGGTTTAGGGTTTATCCCAGGCCGTTTAAACGACGCCGGCACCTGCATCATGCGTGGCAGTTTCTTCTTGCCCGTGCCATCTCGTAGATCGGTAACGCTGGCCACGGTCCCATCTTGGTTGAGCGAGATGACGAAACCGATCTTTTCCGTGGAATAGCCGAACGGTGGCGCGTCGGGCAGGCGGTCGTAGGCCTTGGCAAGCGAAGCCAAAATGCTCATCGCCGAATCTCCGCGGAATCGGGAGCCGGAACGCGCATCACGCCGTTGTCGAGACCGGCCCGAAAGAACAGCGAAGGCTTGTCCGGTGCCGCGTGGTCGATGTCCCAAAGCATGAAGCCGAGGTCGCGCGTTTCCTTGATCGCTCCCGGCAATGGTTCGCCAGGCGGCAGCAGTTCGAAGGCTGCCGCGAATTCGCGTGTGCCCAAGCAGGGCTGGTGGAAGCATTGCCCGCGCGCCGCGCGACGGTTGAACGTGTCGAGATGCTTGCCTTCGTTGTCGTCGGGTCCCGCCTTGTCGGTCATCTCGAAATGCGCTTCGATGACATAGGCGACGTCGACGAGCACGGTGGCGGCTCGCTGCTGGCGGTCCTCGTCGACGAGCAGATGCAGGCCTTCCAGGCTGCCGCGGTTCATCGCCGTCTTGACGTTGCGGACGGAAACCTTGCTGCCAACCTCGTTGCGGCGGATGGATTGGAAACGAATGGGATTGAGGACATGAATGCTGTCCACTACCCATTTGATGGCCGGCTTCCAGTGAACGGCTTCCAATATTCCCCGGGCAGCGGAGGGCGTCATCACATCGTAGGAGACACGCTCAACTTTCATCTCCAGTCGCGTGAAGCACGCATAATTCCCCGATACCTTCAACCTGACGCCAAAAGACATTCGCCCCTCCCCAGAGACATTTAATACGCAAGGAACATATCAAGAACTAAATGACAATAGCCTCTTGCGATAAATATTCGGCGTCCTCCCAAACGAGGCCAACTTCCGGGTCATAGAGACCAAGCGTCATGAGCACCGCAAACTGGTCAGCGCGCAGCCTCTCGTCGGCAAATTTCACATGGCCGCAGGCGATAAGCCGTGCCCGTGCCTTCGGCGGCACCTGTACGACATAGGTCTGCAAGTCACGGGCAATCGCGCCGGACGGAATCGTCTCGATCCTCAGCTTTGCAATCGCCGCTTTCGCTTGTTCGTCTCGGGCGACAATCACCGGAACCATGCCGCTCTCGATCATGCGAAAATTCTCGGCGACCGAGCGATATGAAAAGTTCGTGACGCCGCCGCTGCCGATCCGAAACTTATCCACTATGGGCAGTCTGTCGTTGCGTCCACGATCCAGCCCTTCGGGGCCGATGCGCCAATAGACTTCGCCGAAGAAATCCTCGATCGCGGCGGGCGACAGAAGCTTTTCGTGCCTTGCCATCATCCGGGCCATGTCGCCCGATAGCCCCGCGATCTCGGGCGGTGGCGGGTTTTCCGGTGCCTCGAAGACAATGACAATGCTGTCCTCCACTGGTCGCCGCCCCTCGCGATTGCAGCGCCCAGCCGCCTGCGCTATTTGATCCAACCCTGCTTCCGCGCGCAACACCTTCGGGAAATCGAGATCCACGCCGGCCTCCACCAGCGAGGTTGCGATCACGCGACAGGGTTCGCCGTTCATCAGTCTTTGCCTGACCGCAGCCAGAATCTCGCGCCGGTGCGCTGCATATTGACGTGTCGTCAGATGGACGAGGCCATCGAGTCCCGCTTCCTTCGCCTGCCGATAGAGCGCCAGCGCATGCTTGCGGCTGTTGACGATGACGAGGCCCTGATCGGTCTTGCTGAACTCGGCCAGCAGGGCCATGTCGTCCATCACCCCGCCATGCTCCAACCTGACACGTTCCAGCCTCTTCGCCATGTCGTCGGGATCCGGCGCCAGTTCGCGACCCTCCAGCGGCAGCCCGGCCGGATGCCTTGCCGGAAATTTCCGTTGGTCGAGCGCCGGTTGGGTCGCGGTGCACAGCACAATGCTGCAATTGTAGTTCTCGGCAAGTTCGCGCAGCGCCCAAACGGCTGGGATGAGAAGTGGACGCGGCAAGGTCTGCGCTTCGTCGAGAATAATGACGCTGTTCGCAATATTGTGCAGTTTGCGGCAGCGCGAGGTTCGCGCGGCAAACAGGCTCTCGAACAGTTGCACATTGGTTGTCACCACGATGGGCGCCGCCCAATCTTCCATGGCGAGCTTGAGCTTGTCTCTGTCGGCTTTCGTGCTGTCGGCATCCCGTGGTTCACGTGGGCGACGTTCTTCGTCCTCAATGGCCGAATGGTGTTCCAGCACGACATCGTTGCCAAGTATTTCGCGAAAGATCGCCGCCGTCTGGTCGATGATCGAGGTAAAAGGGATGGCGTATATGAGGCGACCGAGCCCATGCGCTCTGGCGTGCTCAAGTGCGAAGCCGAGCGACGCAAGCGTCTTGCCACCGCCGGTCGGCACAGTCAGCGTGAAGAGGCCTGGCTTTTCGGAAGCACGCGAACGCACATGGTCGAGAATGTTCGCTCGCAAGACGTTCACCGGCGTGTCCGACTTGCGCTTCTGGCCCATATGGGTGTCGAAGGCCTTGATCAGGCTGGGCAGGACTGATTGCAGCTCCGGCCAGGTGCGGCCGATCTGCCGCCCCTCCGTGCACGCATAGAATTGTTCGGTATCCTTGAAATCGGCGTCGACAAGGCAGGAAAAAATCATCCGCCCGAGGAAACCGAGTTGGAAGGCGGCCCTTGTCCTGTCCGTCTTCTCCCAGTTGGGGAACGACGGCAAGAGATCGGCAACCTCGGGCGCGATTTCGGACTTCCAGATAGGATCGAGCCCCGCAGCCGAAAAGCCATTGAGACGTTCGGACAGTGTGGAAAAAGTCTCTCCCTGCTTGTCCGGCAGACCAGCATGGTGCCCGGCAATGCAATAGGCAATCAGTTCGGCAACGATCCTGTCGTCCGCTTTAACAGCTCGCGCCAGTTGCACGACGATGGCAGCGCCTGCAGTGGAGTGGTCGACCCGTTCCTGCGCGCCGGACAGTCGCGCCTGGAATTGTGGCGTATATTTCCCGAGATCGTGAAGCAAGCCGGCAAGTCGAGCTGCACGTCCGATGCCGATCCGCGCGCCAAACTGCTGCGCAACTTCGGCGACGGCGATGAGGTGGCTATTCAACGGTTGCCAATTGGAGCGAACGGGTTCGGCGGTCGAATGCGCGTAGTACATTGTGCCCTTTATGAGATTGAACGCCGTGCGGCTGGGGAATCTGACGCAAAGCTGAGCTCGCCTGGCTACAATTTCCCTTCGAAGAGCTCTCTTACAACTGGACTTCATGCGCAAAGGAAGCACGTCTGCGATTGGCTTGGTGGCGAGCAAACAAATGACGAAAAAAGAGCAGCGCAACGTGCATTTTTGGAAAATGGCCTGGATCACGGCCGATGCCAAAGGCAGCTAGTTCGATACAAAATCCGCTTTGATATTCTCCGAAACGCTCATGCCCGGCTGTCCAGCCGCAACCGAATACGCGGCATCGATACCAGAGCCGTAGCGAAAGTTTGCGCGCTAGCCGTCAGTTCAGTATCAGGATCGACGACCGTAAACCAGCGCTGGCGGTGCGATCCCGCCGTGCGGGGCACGGAAACATTTGTCCGCAGAGTGGTAATATTTCCAGTATCCGCCTCGACCATCAATCGCTCGTGCAACCGCCGCAGCAGCGCGTCGCGCGTCATGCTTCCGCCTGGGAACATGATAAAGACGATGGCGCATTCGCGTTTGCGGAGCAGTCGAATTTCCGAGAAGGTCGCATGCTTCTCCGTCTCCGCTGACGCCATTGTCCTGGTCGAGAAATATGATGTCCGCGCCATTGAGAGCGCTCCGCTAGCGTGTTCCAGACGCGATCCGCTCGACACGCGGCGGCATCGGCCCACGATGAAACAGTGCTCCTTTGGGCCAGATCGCCTTCTGTTCAAGAGCGGCAATGTGCGTTCCGGCGGCGTGGCGAGCCCTGTGTGAAGCTCTTCATTGAGTAGACGCTACGCCGCCCTGTCGTGCCATTCGAGATGCCGTCCATCCGGGCGTCCGTCATCTCCCGGCGCGTAGTTCCATGCGATGCTGAGCGTCCGGTCTGCTCCCGCGACCGCGCGCTGGAACGCGGATTTGAGATCGTCGCTGACATCGCCGGCATACCGATCGCGCATTCGGTCCCCATATTCGTCGCCGTTAAATATCCGCCCGATTGCACGGGTGCTGCAAAGTCTCACGGCGCCATGTCACCACAGAATTCCCGCCGGAATGAGAGCGATGTGGATCACGTCGAGCACATGGACAAGCCGCCATGTCGTTTTGTCCGTGTCTTCTGCATGACGGCAATCGACATGGTGACAGCCGAGCGACTGTGAGCTTTTGACATGCAATCCGCTGTCGGCGACAGGTTGCCGGTAGGGCGGACGGCTCAGGGAATGGGACTGCAAGGTGGCTTGGCTGCAAGTTCTGAGTCGGCATTCGCATCATTATTTTCAGAGTGATTCGCACTCAGGACTTACCCTTGGTGATACTACGAGGGTCAGAATGGCAGAAAGGCAGAAAGAAGAGTGATGGCAAGATAAAGCGAGCTGACGCTCGCACTCGCTTTGCTCGTAAGTGTTTGTCTGCACATTGTTTTTTCCGATGCGTCCGGGTTCTAGCCGGTACAACGCGAGGTGCGAACGGTGCTGGTTGTCTGTTATCCCATTGATCTGAACAGCAAAGTTTAGGTGCCGCAGCGATGTGCGATCCGCTGGTCTACGCCACAGCAAGTCTTTGCGCGCCGTAGCATTCTCGGCGCTCCGACTATCTTGAAGCGCGAAATCCGACTGCCGATGCTGTCGTTATGGCAGATCGTGACAGCGACAGGTTCCAGGTTCGCACCGGCCGGACGCGGCGCGGCGGCGCGCCGGTCAATTCGCGGGCGCTGCCCTTCGTCCGCCAGGTCGAGATCGCCATCCGCAAGCAAGGCGGCAATCCCAATCGCCTTGGCGCAAGCAGCGGTGCCGGGAAGGGGACTGGCCGCTTCAATGCCCGTGGCCGCGGCGGCAAGATGGCGGCAGGGTTGCCAAAGGATGGTGGCGGATGGCGGCAGGACTCCAATGGCATCCGCTTTCGCTCCCGCCGCGTCGTGGTAAAGGCACGCGTCGTCAAGCTGCCGGGGCGAGGGAAGGCGAGCGGGCGCGGCCAAAAGTTCGTTACAACGAGCAAGGCGGTTGATGCGCATCTGCGCTATATCCAGCGCGACGGCGTGACCAGGGACGGCGAGAAGGGGAGAGTGTACTCTGCCGCCGACGACGAGGCCGATGGCAAGGCCTTCGTCGAGCGCGGCCGCGGCGACCGGCATCAGTTCCGCTTCATCGTTGCGCCGGAGGATGCCGCGGAGATGGAAGACCTGCGGTCCTTCACGCGCGATCTCATGCGCCAGATGGAAGTCGATCTCGACACGCGCCTCGATTGGATTGCTGTCGACCACCACAACACCGGCCATCCGCACAGCCACATCCTGGTGCGCGGCGTCACCGACGACGGCAAAATCCTGAACATCGCTGGCGGCTACATCGCCCATGGCATCCGCCACCGGGCAGGCGAGCTGGTGGAACGGGAGCTTGGGCTGCAAAGCGAGGTCGAGGTCGCCCGCAAGCTGGCCAACGAGGTGGACGCCGAACGGCTGACCCGGCTCGACCGCATGCTGATCGCCGAACAGCAGGCGCACGATCTTATCGACCTCCGGCCCCATGCCAGCGACAGCTACACCATTTCCAGCAATCGCTATCTGCTGATCGATCGGGCAAAGAGGCTGGAGCACTTCGGCCTGGCGAGCGAGATCGAGCCCG
The DNA here is from genome assembly GCF_040320905.1 of Mesorhizobium sp. M0590. Classification (NCBI taxonomy): domain Bacteria; kingdom Pseudomonadati; phylum Pseudomonadota; class Alphaproteobacteria; order Hyphomicrobiales; family Phyllobacteriaceae; genus Mesorhizobium; species Mesorhizobium sp. M0590. The sequence goes on along the minus strand of NZ_JAMYQN010000010.1, from coordinate 146,073 downwards.
GCCGGTGGGTCGTTTCCGACAGAGCCGAAAGCACGCTGCGGGCACTTGGCGAACGCAACGACATCATCAAGACCATGCATCGGGCGTTGGAAGAGCACGGCCTCGCCGACGAGCGGGGCGCGGCGCAATATGTCATGCACCGGCGGACCATCACCGAGCCGGTCGTCGGCCGTGTGCTCGCCAAGGGTCTCGCCGGTGACGAAATGAGCGACCGGCTGTCGCTCGTCATCGATGGCGTCGACGGGCGCACCCACTACGTCGAGACCGCGGATGCGGCAAAGTTCGACGACATTCAGCGCGGCCATATCGTGGCGCTCGATCCCATCCGGCCGAAGGAGGAGCCGCGTGCGGCCGACCGCAACATCGGCGTCGTAGCCGGCGAGGATGGCATCTATCGATCAAGCCAACACCTGGAGGCGATCCGCGAGACGTTTTTCGAAGAGGGCAAGGACCCGGACGCCTTTGTCCGTTTCCATGTCCGCCGTCTCGAAGCGCTGCGCCGGGCCGGCCATGTCGAACGCATCGACGACGACCACTGGCGCGTTCCAAATGACCTGTCCGAGCGCGGCATCGCTTACGATGGCCACAACCGCGGCAAGGACTTCTCCGTCCGCGTGCTCTCGACGCTCGATCTCGACGCGCAGGTCGGCAGCGACGGCGCCACCTGGCTCGACCGGGAGCTGACGGCCAAGAACCCTGTGCCGCTGGTCCGGTCAGGTTTTGGTCTCGACGTCGACAACGCCCTCGACAGACGGGCTGCCCAGCTCGTCAGCATGGGGCATGCCGAACGCGACGCGACCAGCGGCACCATCACCTTCTCGCGCGACCTTGTAGCCACGCTGGAGCGCCAGGAAGTCACGAGGGTCGGCAAGGAAATGGCCGCTGCGCGCGGCCTCACCTTCGCGCCCGTACAGCCCGGCAACCATGTCGGCGGCACGCTCCTTGGCTCCGTCCGTCTTGCCAGCGGGCGCTTCGCCGTACTGGACGATGGCATCGGGTTTCGGCTTGTGCCCTGGCAGCCGATGCTCGACAAGCGCATCGGCCAACACATCGCCGGCGTCGTGCAAAGCAGCGGCAGCATCGAATGGAGCTTCGGCAGAAAGCGCGGGCTGGGGCTGTGAGAGCGCTCATCGGCGCGGCAGTTTTGGCTCGTAACTATCGCCGGCAACGATTAGCCAAGCCTATTAGCAGACAGTTTGTCAGATGCGGGGTCTTAAACGAATACCATTCTCGGACAAGAACTCGATTCCGGCCCTCTCAAGCGTTTGCCTTATACTTATAAGGTTGTTGGCGATTGGAATGCGCGCCCCACGCTCAAAATCCGCAATCGTCTGCCGAGCCACATTTGCGGCTCTAGCTAGTTCGTCTTGGCTCCACCCAAGCATCGCCCGAGCGCCGCGACACTGCTCTATCGTTAGCGCATTTTCCACGGGTTTCAATCCGATTGACGTCAATCAATTTGTATGATGAGATTCCCTAAAACGGCCGAGCTGAGCGCTGACACGCTTAGCCCGACCTAACCACAACCAAGCTGTTAGGAGCTCGGATCATGGCTGATTCCGACAATACCACGACTCTGCCTCTCGTCACCCGTAGGCAAGTGCTTGCAGGAGGAATGATCACGTCCACCGCTTTAGTGCTTGAGAAAAGTACCTTTACCAGCAACGCTGCCGCGACGAACTTGTCCCCCTCCGACCCAGCGCTGGCGCTTTGGCGGGAATGGCAGACCGCCCACAGGCTGAGCGAGCGGCTTTGCCGCAGGCAACAGCGCCTGGAGACGAGACTTGTCGAGAGCGTCGGCTTTCCATGTGTGACCGTCCGCCTTCCCGAGCGGGAGAACGTAACTGCCTACTCAATCGAGGCGCTCAATGAAGTATTCGGCAAAAGTTCGAGTATGGCGGCTCTCCGCGAGAAGGCTGAAGCTGATTTCGCGGCTCATCAGGCACGCTGGGATTCAGCTGCCGAGGAGAGCGGGTACACCGCAGCGCTCACGGCGGAGCGCAAGGCCAGCGACCGGGCACAGGACCTGCTCGAAGCGTTCTCGATGACCCCCGCCACGACGCTCGACGGTGTGGCGGCCAAGCTCAATGCCATATTGCGGGAGGGCGAAGCGTGGGCAGAAGGCTCCGAATTTCCTTGGCCGCAAATCCACTCGGCCCTCAGCGATCTGGTGCGCGTCGGGAAGCAGATGATGCCGGAACAGGTTTTTCAGGGCGAGCGGCGTCCCAAGCTCCACAAGCGGCGAGCTGGCTGCTGTTTCCGCGCCTGAAACACGAAGATGGAGGCGAGACATGAAAATCCGTCCACCCAACTTCCGCGCTGTGTGACTCGGCAGAAGGCACAGAAAAAGTTGGACCTGCGCAACACAGTTCAGCGCGGCGGGTGGCTTACCCTCGCGCGTCGCGGCCTACACGTGGCTTCCAGGTTGCGGTCGCCAGATTTAGCCACTTCCATTTTGCGAACTTGTCGCCCGTCTGCCGAAGATGCGTGTATCGCTTCAAGCTGGACCAGGATTTATGCCCTGAGACGGACGCAACTTGAGGGATATTCAGTCCAATTTCGAACAGCCGTGAGACGCCGTCATGGCGCAGATCATGAAAATGCAGATCCACGATACCTAGCAATTGGCAGGCCCTCGTAAACGAGGCCCCGATTGCATCGGTCCCGAAGGGAAATATCTCATCGGCGATTCGCGGCATTGATTTGATAACCTGCAGTGCCTCACGTGGAAGATCGACCCATATGTTGTTGCCAATCTTCTCGCCGGGATTCTTCATGTCGCGAACCATCACACGGCGGCCTTTAATATCAAGATCATCCCATCGAAGTCGGGTAATCTCCTCAAGCCGACGCGTTGAGAAGATCGCAAAGGCTATGATCTTCTGCATCGGATTGGATCTGGGTCGCCGATGCTGGCGTTCACCAAAATGGGCCATGAGCTTGTCCAGCTCTTGGAGTGTTGGCCGGCGGCTTCGCTCTTTGCTCTTACTCGAAACTCCGAGTCTCCGAGTTACGAGGAAGGCGTCCTTCATAGCCGTTGGGTCGAGCGCGTAACCCCACGCAGGCCTTGCGATCGCGAACACCGACCCCAAGTGGGACATGTAATTGCCAACGGTCTGAGGGGTGACACTTGCGACGAGTTGGTTCGCAAACGACACGATGTCGGCGCTCGTGATTTCGGAGCATGGCTTGTTGGCAATGTCATAGGTTTTGATCGCGCGAAGCACCTGCGCCTTCGTCCGGCCGATCTGCTTGATTGACTCTTCCGTGTACTGATCAATGACGGAAGCAAGGGTGGGGTCTGTAGCCTTAATCCGCTCAAGAGCACTGGGCTTCGCAAGCTCAATCTCGCGCTTTTCCAGCCATGCCGCTGCGGCCTGCTTGCGGTCGAACGTGCGACCCTCTCGATGGAGGATCTTGCCGGCACGCTTTATTAGGAGTTGTGCCTGATACGCAGTCGACCCATCTCTACGCTTCCGTGGTATGATTGTCCCCATGCCGATGTAGACTCCTTATCGGTACTGCACGAGCGACATCGGTACTGCATTGCAGTATCTTGGCGCCCAAAATGAGCCTAAATCGGCGAAAACGGGCCGAAAACGGTACTGCATCGATCCGACGCAAGTGCTTATGGTAGAAGGAAAAATGAGCAATTACAAGAACTTCCGCCTAGCAATCGCACCGATGATGGACTGGACGGACCGGCACTGCCGGTTCTTCCATCGCCAGCTGACGCGCGAGGCGCTGCTCTACACCGAGATGGTGGTGGCCGATGCGGTCATCCACGGCGCACGCGAGCGGCTGCTCGGCTTCGTCGACAGCGAACATCCGGTGGCGCTGCAACTCGGCGGCGCCGATCCGGGAAAGCTGGCCGAGGCGGCGCGCATCGGCGAAACCTTCGGCTATGATGAAATCAACCTCAATGTCGGCTGCCCGTCCGACCGCGTCCAGTCGGGCACCTTCGGCGCCTGCCTGATGAAGACGCCCGTGCTCGTCGCGGATTGCGTCGCGGCAATGAAGGCGGCGGTGAAAATACCGGTTACCGTCAAGTGCCGCATCGGCGTCGATGAGCAGGATCCGGAACCGGCACTCGATGCGTTGGCCGATGCTGTTTTCGCGGCCGGCGCCGACGCGCTGTGGGTGCACGCCCGCAAGGCCTGGCTGGAAGGACTGAGCCCAAAGGAAAATCGTGACATCCCACCGCTCGACTATGACCGCGTCTATCGGCTGAAAGCCAGAAAACAAAACAAATTCATCGGCATCAACGGTGGCATTCAATCTCGCGCAGAGGCGCTGACGCATCTCGACCATGTCGATGGCGCCATGCTCGGCCGCGCCGCCTATCACACGCCAGGGATACTGACCGGCATCGATGCCGCGTTTTACGGCAGCACTGCTGAGTCGTTCGATTTTGCCGCACTGATCGATGCCATGGCGGATTACGCGTCACGCCATATCGAGCAGGGCGGACGCCTCGGGCATGTCACCCGGCACATGGTCGGGCTGTTTCACGGCCTGCCCGGTGCACGCCGCTACCGGCAGATCCTCTCCACCGATGCGACACGGCCGGGTGCCGGACCGGAGGTGCTGAAGTCAGCCTTCGCAGAGGTCGATTTCGGCCGGACCGCGGAGGCGGCCTGAGGAAAAACTTAATCCCGCAAAATCATGCGATCGCCACGGACGTCGAAGCCCGATAGCGAGCCGATGAAATTCATGCCGAGAAGGCTCTGGCCGAGCGTGCCTGGTGCGGCGATCATGATGGGCATGTCCTTGCGCACGATGCCGCCGATCGACAGTTCGTCGGTTCGCACCGCCGCCGCGCGTGTCATGCCGTTGGCGGTAGAGATCGGTATGGTGAAGCGGAGAGCCGCCGAATTGAACCCGACCGCCAGAGCGTCCTCGGCGGTCAGCACGGTGCTGGTCGCGCCGGTATCGACAACCGTCAGGATCGGCGTGCCGTTGATCTTGACGCGCGCTTCGAAATGGCCGCTGCCGGCCTTGTCCAGGGTGACGGTGGCATGGCCTTCTTCCACGCCCAGCGCCAGCGGACTGCCGGGAACAAGGCCGGCGGTGACGCGGCTGGCGAAATCCTGCAACTCATAGCGGTACTGATAGCCGGCGATCAGCGCCAGCACGATGGCACCCCAGGCGCCGAGGCTGCGGGCCATGGTGCCTAACGGCCTGCCCGATCTGAGCAGGCCGGCGCCGACGAGCGCCGCTAAAGCGCCAAGCCAGATCAGCTGGCTGAAATCGTAATTCTCAATGCCGAACGTACTGCCGGCGGAATCGTTGAGCATGAGCAGGAGCACACCCACCCCGATCGCGACGATCAGAATCCACAACAGTCGGTTCATCTCTGCGGCCGGTTCACGAGAGGGCGTCGCGTTCGCGTGCCATGCGGCTGCGACGGGTTTCCCGGCGGGGGCGTCGCTCGACCGTTTCCAGCCTTGCCGGCAGCTCGGCCATGACGCTGCGGCGGGTTTGCGGGGTCATGTCGATCCAGGCGGCGATTTCCTCGCGCGTGCGCCCGCAACCGAAACAGAAGCCGGTTTTCATATCGATCGAGCAGACCAGGATGCACGGGGATTCAATGGCCGTCATAAGGATTTCCTTGGCTAGCCTCCACATGGTGCAACGACAAAGTCAATGCAAGCCCTCCGGGAAGCGCCGCCAACGAATGCTTTCGCGTCAATACCGCCAAGTTGTACCGGGCCTGGAGGTTGTGCCGGCTTGAGGTTGTGCCGGCTGGCCAAGGCGGCTATGCCGCTCACCAATTCACACGGACGATCGCCATCGACATGACCAGCGCGCTGCCTTTCGACGATTTTCGCGACCTCCTGGTGAGCCTGCCGCCGGGAGATATGGCGGCCAAGGCCCGCGTGCGTCAGTTGTTTGCCAAGGCAGACAAGCCCAAAGGCTCGCTTGGCCGCATCGAGGACATCGCCGCCTGGCTTGCCGGGTGGAGCGGCCGCGCGCCGCCGGCGGTGACGCGGCCATTGGTGGCGATCTTTGCCGGCAATCATGGCGTCACCCGCCACGGCATTTCGCCGCGCCCCGCCGCCGCCACGGCAAATGCAGTCGAGCTCTGCGCCGCCGGCGGTGCAGCAATCAACCAGATCTGCATCGCCAACGATCTCGGCTTGAAGGTGTTCGATCTGGCCCTGCACATTCCGACAGCCGACATTACGGAGGATGCGGCACTGGACGAGCGCGGTTGTGCCGCTACCATGGCCTTCGGCATGGAAGCGATTGCCGGCGGTACCGACCTGCTTTGCCTTGGCGACCTCGGCGTCGGCAATTCGACTGTCGCCGCGGCCCTTTGCACGGCACTGTTCGGCGGCACCAGCGCCGACTGGGTCGGCCCTGGATCAGGGGCGGACGCGGCGATGCAGAGGCGCAAGGCGGAGGTGGTCGATGCCGCGGTCGCGTTTCACGGCGCGAGCCTCAAGGACCCGCTGGAAGCGCTGCGCCGGGTCGGCGGGCGGGAATTCGCCGCGATCTGCGGCGCCATTCTGGCGGCGCGGATGCAGAAGATCCCGGTGCTGCTCGATGGGTTTGCGGTGACTGCGGCCGCTGGTGTCCTACATACCGCCAACCCCGCCGCGCTCGATCATTGTCTCCTCGCAAGCCTGTCGCCAGAGTCTGGTCATGCCAAGGCCGCCGAGCGCCTCGGCCTTCGCCCGCTGCTCGATCTGGGCGTCAGTCAAGGCGAGGGGGTAGGGGCGGCGCTTGCCGCCGGCTTGGTCAAGGCGGCCGCGCTGACCAGCTCCGGCATGGCAGCCGCGGTCCGCGGTTAAGCATTCAGCGCCGGCGCGAGGCAACCGCCTTGGTCGGCAGCGCCGGCAGTTCCTCCATCACCCGGCTCAGCGGGAAGATGGCGATCGCCTCGGTGCCTTCGCGCAGCCTGGAATGGAGCTGGAATTCGCCGCCATGCATGGCCAGCAGGCCTTGCACGATCGGCAGGCCAAGCCCGGTGCCCTGTTCGGCGCTCTTGATGGCGATCGAGCCCTGGCCGAAGGCCGAAAGCACGATCGGAATCTCGTCTTCCGGTATGCCCGGCCCATTGTCCTTGACGGAGAGATATTGCCCGCCGCCCGCCGTCCAGCCGACGCGCACGCGGATTTCGCCGCCGGTGGCGGTGAACTTGATGGCATTGGACAACAGGTTGAGCGCAATCTGCCGCACCGCGCGTTCGTCGGCGAACAAGCGCGGCAAGGCGTTTTCGAAATCCTGGACGATGCGGATGTCCTTGTTGCGCGCCTTCAGCTCCATCATGTGGCAGCAATCCTCGACGACGGAGAGCAGCATCATCGGCTCCTCGTTGAGCTGGTAGCGGCCCGCTTCGATGCGCGACAAATCGAGAATTTCGTTGATCAGGTCGAGCAGATGCTGTCCGGAGTCGTGCACGTCACGGGCATAGTCGCGATAGGTCGGGTTGCTCATCGGGCCGAGCACCTCGTTGGCCATCACTTCGGAAAAGCCGAGAATGGCGTTGAGCGGCGTGCGCAGTTCGTGGCTCATCGAGGCCAGGAAACGCGATTTCGCCAGATTGGCGTCTTCCGCCCGCCGCCGTGCCTCGTCCGACATCGATTTCGCCGTCTCCAGTTCGGCGATCAGCGCATCCTTTTCGGAGCGGAACGACAGCAGCATCAGCGAGGAACGGTTGAGCTGGCGCGCTACATAGGCGAAGAAAGGCAACGAGGCGATCAGCAAGCCTGCCATGATCACTTCGACCGGCATCCATAATTTCGCACTGGCATAAGCATAGATGGCGACCGGGAGGGCGAAGGTCGCCAACAGCGCACCGCGCAGGGACGAGGCCAGGATCGCGGTTGCCGACATGGCGAGCAGCAGCACCACCGCCTTGGCGACCTGGAACTGATCCATTTGGCAAGTTTCGCAGCCGAGCCATGCGAACCAAGCCCAGCCAAGCCCGCACAGAAAATGGCCGATCAGGAAATCCCTATGCGTTTCCAGCGGGTTGAGTTCGGACGCTTGAGTGACGCGTCTGGCCATGAATGCAACGATGGTATAGCAGATGAATGTGAACAGCGCCCAGACGCCGATCTCCTTGCCGATGCCCGCGAACAGGCCTGCCGCGGCCGTTGCCAGAACGAGCAGCGGAATGACGATCACGCCGCCGGTCATCGAAAGCGCGTGGAGCTTCAACAGCTCGCGGTCGAAGTCGGGATTTCCGGCTTGCTGCGAAAGACGGTCGCGCGTCTTGCGCACCGCGCGCGCGACATCGCTGTTGCGATGGCGTTTCCTGCGGTCCACAATAAACTTGTCCGCCGTGGTCGAGCGTTGCAGGGGCATGAAGTCTTCAATTTACGCGGGCAGCAATTTCAAATCGTTAAGCTACGTTCGAATGATTAACCAACGGTTTGCCATATGAGCCGTTCGTGGTCGCGATGGCCGCGCCAGCGATACTATGCGCCACGTCCGCGAAGCCTGTGGCGCCGAGTAATGGACTATGGGCTGACACTCATCGTGCTCGGCCTGGCGATCCTCCTGGCGGCGCGCCTCGACCGGATCGAGACGCGCAAGACGGAGGGCGCGGCCACCGTCAATGACGGCGATAGCATCACCCTCGGCAGCGAGCGTGTCCGCATGCGTGGCATCGACGCGCCGGAATATTCGCAGATCTGTCGCAAGGACGGTGCCGACTATCCTTGCGGCAAGCTCGCGCGGCAGTCCCTGGTGCGGTTGATCGGCGGCAAAGCCGTCTCCTGCAGCGGCTGGCAGCGCGACCGCTACGGCAGGCTGCTCGGCGACTGCAAGGCCGGCGGCAAGGATCTCAACCGCGCGCAGGTCGAGGCCGGCTGGGCGGTCGCCTTTGGCGATTTCGAGACCGAGGAAGCTGCTGCGCGCGCGGGCAAAGCCGGCATCTGGGGCGGAACTTTCGACGAGCCGAAGAACTGGCGCGAGAGCCACGGCCACGAGCTGGTCGAAAGAAAGCACGGCACCTTGGCGTCGATCGGCGATGCCTTGCGTGAAATTATTCGCTTCTGGTGAGTTGTGCCTATAGTTCGTCGGGACGGACGAGGAGGATAGAGATGAAGCTGTTCGACGGCGGGCGCGCGCCCAATCCACGCCGGGTTCGGATTTTTCTGGCCGAAAAGGGACTTCAGGTTCCGCTGGTGCCCGTCGACATGGGCGCGCTGGAGCACAAAGAGCAGCCGGTCAGCTCGCGCAATCCGCTGAAGCGTCTGCCGGTGCTCGAGCTCGATGACGGCACCATCATCACCGAATCCGTCGCAATCTGTCGTTACTTCGAGGAACTGCACCCCAAGCCGGCTTTGTTCGGGGATGGGCCGCTCGGCAAGGCAATCGTCGAGATGTGGCAAAGACGTGTGGAGTTCAATCTGTTCGGCTGCGTCGCCGCGGCGTTCCGGCATATCCACCCCGCAATGAGGGAATGGGAGATCCCGCAAATCCCCGAATGGGGCGAGGCCAACAAGCCGAAGGCGATCGAATTCCTGAGGTTTCTGGACGCTGAGCTCACCGGCAGGGAATTCGTCGCCGGCGATGCCTATTCGATCGCCGACATCACCGGGCTGGTCGCCATCGACTTCATGAAGCCGGCTCGCATCAAGGTACCTGAAGAGTGCACCAACGTGCTGCGCTGGTATCGAGAAATCTCCAGCCGGCCGAGTGCCGCCGCCTGACAATGAATTCCGAATGAGCGAAGAGTTGGAAGCCTTGACGGCGCGAGTACGCGCTTGCCGCATCTGCGTCGATAACCCGGCCGGCAGGCCGTTGCCGCACCAGCCGCGTCCGGTGCTCAGGCCATCGTCGAGTGCGCGTATCCTGATCGCCAGCCAGGCGCCGGGTACCAAGGTTCACATTACAGGGATGCCGTTCACCGACGCCTCCGGCGACCGGCTGCGAAGCTGGCTGGGCGTCGGCAGCGAGGAATTTTACGACACGGACAAATTCGCCATCGTGCCGATGGGCTTTTGCTTTCCCGGCCAGGACGCCAAGGGCGCCGACCTGCCGCCGCGCCGCGAATGTGCGCCGGCCTGGCGCACATCGCTGATGGCGCTGATGCCGCAAGTCGATATGGTGCTGACGATCGGCATCTACGCGCAAAGCTGGCATATGGGCGCGGCGCGCCGTCCCTCGCTGACGGAAACGGTCATGGATTGGCGTGCCATCTGGGCGGCGGCAATCGACCCGAAAGTCCTGCCGCTGCCGCACCCGTCCTGGCGCAACACCGGTTGGCTGAAGCGCAATCCATGGTTTGAAATGGATTTGCTGCCCTTCCTGAGATCGGAAATCCGCTATCGCCTCGGCTAGGCATTCAGCAAGAAATCACTCGCTTTCGCACTATGCGGCAGAATTTCTTTCTTGTAATAGGCTCGAGCAAGAGGGATTATGGTAATCCATTCCTCGAAGCGCGTCGCGCATGAGGGGACGCGCGTTAAATTCTTGTTTTTATGCATGTCGTTGTGCCAAGGCCGCTGCGCACTTGGACGACTTGCATCAGGGGAGCACCCAATGGACCGCCTTGATAGAAAAATTCTCCGCCTCCTGCAGGAGGATGCGACGCTTGCAGTCGCCGACGTCGCCAAGAAGGTCGGCCTGTCGACGACGCCGTGCTGGCGGCGCATCCAGAAGCTCGAGGAAGAGGGCGTCATCAAGCGGCGCGTCGCCATCCTCGATCATGAAAAGGTCAATGTGCGGGTCACGGTGTTCGTCTCGATCCGCACCAATTCGCACAGCCATGAATGGCTGCGGCGCTTTTCGGAGGTCATCCAGGAATTCCCGGAAGTGGTCGAATTCTATCGCATGAGCGGCGACGTCGACTATCTCTTGCGCGTCGTGGTGCCCGATATCGCCGCCTACGACGCCTTCTACAAGCGGCTGATCGCCAAGATCGAGATCCGCGACGTGTCGTCTTCCTTCGCCATGGAGCAGATCAAATACACGACCGAGATGCCGCTGGATTACATGATGCTCGACAAGGAATCCGGCGCCAACGCCGCCTGAGATTCGTCTGTTTAGTTCTTCTTTTTGTTCAGGAAAGTCCATGGCGAGTTGACCGGCAGCGTGATCGTGTCCGGCACCGTATCGACGTTGACCACCTCGGCCTTGTGCACGGTGTAACCCGACTGGATGACGCTGACGCCGTCAAGAATGAAAAGCTGGCTCTTCTCCATACCCGGTTGCAAGGCGCCGGTCACCGAAACCGGCTGGTAGGCCTCGGACATCCTGTAAGGGTGTGCAGGCGTGACGAGGACGATCTGGTTGGGCGGCGGCGTCGGCATGTGGCTGCAGGCTCCCGTCCACGGCACCAGCAGGAACTGGTAGACGAGATCGCCGTCGCGATCGACTGGCAGCGCATAGCCCGCGAGCTGCACGATCTTGTCCTGCAGATTGAGAGACAGCGTCTCGCCATGATCGGGCATTTTGGCCGCGATCATCGGCAGTCCGACGCTTTCGGCGGCTGCCTGGGTCGCCGGGCGCAGATCCTTCCAGAAAATATGCATCGTCCCGGCGCAAGCACTGTCTGCCACAATGGACACGAACACCGCGGCCGCCAGGATCGCTCCTGATTTGAGACGGTTGCTCATTGCTGCTCCATTGTTGAGCCTTGATCTGCGGCCTATGCCAGCAAGTAAAGCTGCCGCTGCCCCACAGGTCAACGCTCAAGCCGCATCACATGCCGGCGCGAGCCGGTCATGCCGATCTCGCGAAAGCCGCGGGCGACGAACATGTCGCGAAAACCCATGAAGCTGTAGCTCGGCGAAGCCTGGTCGACGGGATAGGCTTCGATCGTCCTGGCGCCTTTGGCAAAGGCGTGATCGATGGCCGCGTCGAGCAATGCGCTTGCCAGCCCGCCGCCGCGCAGCGCTTTCGGTACATAGAAGCAGACGATCGACCAGATGCCCATCTCGCTATCGTCCTGCTGCCGTGACAGCTTGCGGTAGGTCTCGCGCGGCGCAATCGAGCACCAGCCGACGGTCCGGCCATCGATCTGGGCGACAATGCCGACCGGCGTGCCGGCGTCGATCAGCGTCATCATCGCGCGTTTCTTCTCGTCGTTCTCGACATGCTCGCGGCGGTCGAGATTGCGCCAAGCCATACACCAGCAGTATTTCGGCCCGCCGGGTTGCTCGAACAGGTTTTCGAAATCGGCGCGCGTCGATTGCGTCACCTCCGTGAAGCGCACTTCGCTCAGGTCAAGCTTTTCTGGCGGCGAGCCGCTCGAGCGTCTTGGCATCGGAAAGTTCCTTCACGGCGTCCTTGCCGATCCAGCGTGCGGTCCTGTCTGTCGAGGCCGCCAGTTTTAGCGCCACGGCAAGGGCAGGGCCGTGCAAATTCATCGATCGCTTGCCGATCGAACGAAGCGCCCAGTTCACGGCCTTCTTCACAAAATTGCGGCCGTCGGTCGCATGCGCTTCGATGATCGGCAGGAATTCGAGGAAGGTCGTCTCGGGTTCCTTCTTCCGGTGGACCACCGACCAGGCCATCATCGCAAAAGCCGTGCGTCGAACGAATTCCCGTTCGTCGACCGCGAATTCGGCGATCAATTCCTTCCAGCAATCCGTATCGACAAAGAGATCGGAGACCCCGTCGACGATATCCCACGAGTCGAAAGTCGCCGCCCATCGTCTTGCATCCGCGGCGGAGAACCGCTCCGGATCGGCTGTCACGGAAGCGATGAACTGCGCCTCCATGATGCCTGTCTGCCAAAGCTCGAAGGCACGCTCATGGTTGCGCTTGATTTTCTTGGCAATCTGCCGCTGCACGCCATGCGAGATACCGAGCGCACGTTCGATCTTGATACCGTAGCGCAGCATGCCAAGTCGATTTTCCTCTGAGGCGATCGAGCGCAGATGAGCGACGATTTCATCGGCGCTGGATTGAGGCGAAAGCTCGGCCACAGTGAAATCCTATTTCTCCAGCCGCGCCAGCAGCGAGGACGTGTCCCAGCGCTTGCCGCCCATCGCCTGCACGTCCTTGTAGAACTGGTCGACAAGCGCCGTCACCGGCAGTTTGGCGCCGTTGCGGTCGGCCTCGGCGAGGCAGATGCCAAGATCCTTGCGCATCCAGTCGACGGCGAAGCCGAAATCATATTTGCCGGCATTCATCGTCTTGTGGCGGTTCTCCATCTGCCAGGAACCGGCGGCGCCCTTGGAGATAACCTCGATTACCTTTTCGATGTCGAGCCCAGCCTTCTTGCCGAAATGGATGCCCTCCGCCAGGCCCTGAACGAGGCCGGCGATGCAGATCTGGTTGATCATCTTGGTGAGTTGGCCAGCCCCGGCCGATCCCATCAATCCGACCATGCGGGCATAAGCATCTATGACTGGCCTGGCCCTGTCGAAGGCGTCGGGCTCGCCGCCGACCATCACGGTCAGCATGCCGTTCTCGGCGCCTGCCTGACCGCCGGAGACCGGGGCGTCGAGGAACGCAAACCCGAGCGCTTGCGACTGCTGCGCCAGTTCGCGCGCGACCTCCGCCGATGCCGTGGTGTTGTCGATGAAGATGGCGCCTTTCTTCATGGAATTGAAGGCGCCTCCGGCACCGGTCGTCACCGAGCGCAGATCGTCGTCATTGCCGACGCAGGAAAAGACGAAGTCCTTGCCCGCGGCCGCCTCTGCTGGTGTCGCGGCGAAGCTGCCGCCATGCTGGGCAACCCACTGCTCGGCCTTGGCCCTGGTGCGGTTGTAGACGGTGACGTCGTGACCGCCCTTGTTCTTGAGATGTCCGGCCATCGAATAGCCCATGACGCCAAGACCAAGAAATGCCACCGAAGCCATGTTTTCGAATCCCTTAGAAGCCTGCTTTGCGGTCTTCTTACCGGATCAGGCAAGGCGATGGGAGTCAGCGGTGCAGATGGATGGTGATGCGCCGTTCGATCCACTCGACGCCGTGGCGCAATGTTTCCACGATGATCAGATAGATGATCGCCGCCCAGATATACGACTGGAAGTCGAAGGTGCGCGCATAGGTGAGCCGGGTGATGCCCATCAAATCGTAGACCGTGATGATGGCGACGATTGCCGAGCCCTTGATCATCAGGATGATCTCGTTGCCATACGGGCGCAACGCGACGATCAGCGCCTGCGGCAGGATGATCTTCCACATCGTCTGCAGTTTGTGCAGGCCGAGCGAGGCGGCACCTTCCCACTGGCCCCTTGGCACGCTCTCGATCGCGCCACGCAAAATCTCGGCCTGGTACGCGGCCGTATTCAGCGAAAAGGCGAAGATCGCGCAGTTGAACGCTTCGCGGAAGAAGCCCCACAGTCCGACCATCTCGAGCTCCGGCCGGAAGGAGCCGACCCCATAGTAGACCAGGAAGGTCTGCGCCAACAGCGGCGTGCCGCGAAAGAAATAGACATAGGCATAGGCGAACCCCGAAAGGATCGGGTTCTTCGACATGCGTGCATAGGCGATCGGCACGGACAGGATCGCGCCAAGCACAATCGAGATGGCAACCAGCAACAGGGTGATGCCGAGGCCGGATATGTAGCCGGGTGCATATTTCTGGAAGAACTCCGGGTTCCACGCAGCGACCAGGTAGACGACCATGCCAATGCCGAGAGCGATCCACAGGCCGACTAGGACATGGCCGAGGATGCGTTGGCGCGACCAGCCGCGTGCGGGCGGCGGCGGCCGGTCGACTTTCAGCGTGTCGGTGGCAAGGCTCATCTCTTGACCTCGCTGCCGCCGACCGCTCGTTCGATCGCGTTGATGCCGAAGGAGGAGACGATCGCCAGCAGGAGATAGATGAGGCCGGCGAAACCGTAAAACAGGAACGCGTGCTTGGTGACGCGAGCGGCAACCCCGCTCTGCCGGAGGATCTCGTTGAGGCCGACGGCCGAGACGAGCGCGGTGTCCTTGAGCAGGATAAGCCAGAGATTGGCAAGTCCGGGCAACGCGATGCGGATCAACTGCGGCAGCACGATCAGCCGCATCGTCTGGCCGCTGGACAGGCCAACCGAATAGCCTCCCTCATATTGCCCTTTTGGAATCGCGCGGAAGGCGGATAAAAACACCTCGCTGGAATAAGAGGAGAAAATGAAGCACAGCGCGATCATGCCGGCGACGAAGCTGTTGACGTCGGCGGACGTTCCGGGGCTCACCAGCCGGACAATGTACTGCAGGATCAATGGGACGCCGAAGAAGATCAGAAACAGCGTGAGCAGCTCGGGTATTCCGCGAAAAATCGTGGTGTAGATGTTCCCGGCCAGTCTCAGCGACGGCTCTTCCGATTGTTTGGCCAGCGCCACGAAAAAGCCGAGCGTCAGCCCGAAGGGCAGAGTGGCCAGCGCAAGACATACCGTGACAAACACACCCGCGGCGATGTCGTCGAGCCAGCCTTCGGGTCCCCAACTGAGAAGCGTCAGTGCGCTCTGCATCCGCCTGCCTGTTCTCCTTGAGGCTCTTTGAGACCCGTGCCGCGTCACCCCTCGTGCGCGGCATCCTTATAAGAACGGCGGGAATCTCCCGCCGTTCAAGTCCTCGTATGTCGGTCGATCAGGACTCGCCGCCATAAACATCATATTTGAAGTATTTGTCGTTGATTTCCTTGTACTTTCCGTTTGCTCGGATGGCGTCGATCGCCGCATTGAACTGGTTGACCAGATCGGTCTCGCCCTTGCGCACGGCAATGCCGGCGCCCGGACCGTGGATTTCGATGACCGGCTTGATTGTGCCGACCAGCTTGCAGCAGGCGCCGTCCGGCGAATCCAGCCATTGCTGCAGCACGACGATGTCGTCATTGGCGGCATCGAGCCGGCCATTGGCCAGATCGAGCTGGTATTCCTGTGCGGTCGGGTACGGCTTGACGGTGCTGTCGGTATAAGTCTTGGTCGAATAGTTGAAATGCGTGGTGGACGCCTGCACGCCGATCGTCTTGCCGGCCAAATCTTCCTTGGTGACACCCTTGATGTCGGTGTCCTTGGGCGCGGCAATCGCCGGCGGCGTATTGTAATATTTGTGGGTGAAGTCGACCTTCTCGGCGCGTTCCGGCGTGATCGACATCGACGCGACGATGGCGTCGAACTTGCCTGCCTGAAGGGCGGGAATGATGCCGTCCCAGTCCTGCGCGACAAAGGTGCACTTCACCTTCATCTCGTCGCAGAGCGCCTTGGCAATGTCGATATCGAAGCCTACGAGCTGGCCGTCGGCTGTCAGATTGTTGAATGGGGGATAGGCTCCCTCGGTGCCGATCCTCAAGGTCTTTTCCTGGGCCTGGGCAACGCCAAGCGTCAGCAGCGCAGCCGAAGCGGCAAGCGCGATACGCAGTGCAATACGCATAATGGTCCTCTCTGTTGGTCCCGGCCGTCGTTCCCGAACGGCTCTGTGGGCGGTGCTTTTGACCGCCCGCTGATGCGATATTCCCATTCTTTCCCAAGAAAAAGCAACTGCAAAACCGTCGCTTGAGGGAAGGTCATGTTCAGAAAGCGATGACGCTGGGTCAGACGCCTAAATTGGAAAGCAAGTGGGCGGAAACTGTCTTCTGCCGCATTTTCAGCGCGACAGGCTTGTGGCGCGCTCGATGAAGTCAGCTATCGAATTCGTGTCGTCGAGATCGAAGGCCGGCAGGTCTTCGCCGACAATGGGGAAGTCGGAGGCGATGGCGACAATGTGTGGATCGCCTGCCGAGAGCGGTGTCCGGTCCTTGGCCTCGAGCCGTCTCGTCTCGATTTTCTTGTGCGCTTCGCGCTTGTAACCCTCGACCAACACGATGTCGCACGGTGCCAGCCGTGACAGGATCGCGTCTAGCGTCGGCTCGTCCTCGCCGCGCAATTCGTGCATCAGCGCCCAGCGCCTGCCCGACACGACCGCGACCTCCATCGCTCCCGCCTGCCGGTGGCGAAAGCTGTCCGCTCCGGGTTTGTCGATGTCGAAATCATGATGGGCGTGTTTTACCGTCGACACTTTCCAGCCGCGCCGGACGAGTTCGGCTACCAGCTTTTCGGTCAATGTCGTCTTGCCGGAGTTCTTCCAGCCGGTGATGCCGAAAATACGTCTTTTCATGGCTCGATGCTCTGCAACAGATGCACGGCCTGGGCAAGGTCGTCGGGAGTGTTGATGTTGAAGAACGGATCGATCTCGGCCCCGCCGGATTTCAGGATGGGAAATTCCACCTCGACAAAACCGTGCCGGTCGATGAACGCCGCAACGCGCCGGTTGTCTTCCTCGACGAGAAATTGTCGCAAGACCTGATCTAACCCTAGCGGCCAGAGTGCAAAGGTCGGATGCCGTTTGCCGCCGGAACAGGCGACCGCAATCGAGCCGGGGCGTTCGTCGGCTGCCGCGAGCAGCCGCTCGACCATATCCCTGGGCAGGAAAGGCGTATCGCCGGCAGCCGTGACCAGCGCCTGGCAGGTCGTGTCGGAAGCCCATTCGAGGCCGGTCAGGATCCCGGCAAGCGGCCCGGCATAACCTTTGACAGTGTCGGCAAGCACCGGAAGCCCCGTCGCGGCAAACCGTGTCGGATCGCCATTGGCGTTTAGCGCGAGCGGTCCGACCTGCGGGCCAAGGCGCGAAACGACACGGTCGAGCAGGGTACCGTCGCCAAGCGCAAGCAGCGTCTTGTCGCCGCCACCCATCCGGCTCGATCGGCCGCCGGCCAGAATGATCCCTGCGATATGTCGGCCCATCGTTTGCTGCCTAGACCCAAAATCCAGTTTTCAAATCAGACAGTCGTCGACAGTCACTCTATATGCCGTCCAGCGCCATGTCCGGTCCAGTGCTTTCGGCGGCTGTTTTTCGCCGTCCGACGATCCGTTCGCGGTAGAGTGCATAGAGGCCTGACGCGATGATGATCGTGGCACCGAGGATCGTCGGCAGATCGGGGACATCGCCGAAGATCGTGAAGCCAAGCAAGATCGACCAGAGCAGGGCGGTGTAGCGAAACGGCGCGATGAAGGAGATATCGCCCACCCGCATCGCCGTGATGATGAAGT
The DNA here is from genome assembly GCF_040320905.1 of Mesorhizobium sp. M0590. Lineage (NCBI taxonomy): Bacteria > Pseudomonadati > Pseudomonadota > Alphaproteobacteria > Hyphomicrobiales > Phyllobacteriaceae > Mesorhizobium > Mesorhizobium sp. M0590. Next base: position 128,146 of record NZ_JAMYQN010000010.1, on the reverse strand, counting down.
GATAGCCGATGAGCACGAGCACCGCCGCCAGCGCCAGGAACGCCGTGCTTTGTCCTGTCATCGGTGTCCAGCCGCCCATCGGCGAAAGCAGTGCCGCGCCCAGAACTGTCATGGCAAGTGCGGTGGCGGTCGACACCAGCAATGTTGGAATTGCCTGCGGGATCCGCTTGGTAGCGAGATCGCGCACCGCGCAGCATGCGACGCTGGCCAGCGCCAGCAGAGAAAAGACGCTGAACCCTTCGAAGCCGGGCCGCACGATGATCAGCACGCCGGCAAAACCGGCGGCAATGGCCAGCCAGCGCCGCCAGCCGACGCCCTCGTTGAACACAAGCGCGGCGCCCATCGTCACCGCCAGCGGCAGCGCCTGCAGTACGGCGGAGACATTGGCGATCGGAAGATGTGCCAGAGCAACCAGGAACGACACGGTGGCGCCGGCCTCGCCGGCGACGCGCAGCGCAACGGTCGGCTGCAGCATCGAACCTGGCCGGGCAAGCGCGCCCCGTTGCCACGCAAGCAGGCCAACGAACAGCGAAGCGAAGGCGCCGCGGATCAGCATGACCTGCGCCATGTTCATCGATTCCGATGAGAATTTGGTGATCGCATCGTTGAGAGTGAAACCAGCCATGGCCACCATCATGAACAACGCGCCGCGGAGGTTTGGCGAAAGAGGCAAGGCGATTACCGGGTGAGTCCTGCAGCGAGCGTCTAGCAGGCACCCACAAGACAGCAACGTCAAAGGGCTGGGCCACAGCCTTTCTGTGGCCCGTGACATCTGCCGCGCAAGAGCGGCAGGGCTTATTTGGGCGTCAGTACCTCGGTGCCGTTGCCTTCCTTGCCGGCAATCGTCCACAGGCCATGCAGCGAGCCGTCTTCCTGCACCTTGTAGACGACTAGACCGACCGCCTTGCCCATGACATAGCCGGCGGAGAAGGCATCGTCGTTGCGCATGCAGATACCGTCCGAGGACGAGCCGCCTGTCTCCCAATGGATCGTGCAGGTCGTCTCGCTGGTCAGCGTGATCGTCGCGTCGCCACCATAGGGACGACCCATCGAAATTGGTGCCGGCCACGGCATAGGTGCCGCCGATCGACTGAGCCGCCGCGGGCAGGGCCGCGAGGCTGAGCAATGCAAGAGAAAGAATGAGTTTGCGCATATCGTATTCCCCCACTGGGCGAAGAACCGCTCCAGAGCAGAGGCTAGGCCCGAATGGGCTTGCGGTAAATCCGGTGACCGTTTGCGGACAAGACCTTTTCTGGGTGTGACCCCAAAAAAGGTGCCGTTCTAAAGGATGGGTTCGGAGGGCAAATTTGTCACACTGCGGCTCGAGGAGAATTTTTCGACGAGATCAAATTTGCTCGGCAAGATTCACCAAATTGGTCATTGTAAGCTTCTGATCGTGTTGGGGAGATGGTCCATGATGAATGCACGAGGCAATGCGGACTGGCTTGGCACAGGCAGCAGGCGGCATGTTTCGTCGGCTTTCCGGTTCTCCTCTGCCCTGGCGGTTATCCTCATGGCGATAGCGCCTGCGTTCGCCGAGAACGGCGCTTCGGCGTCGGCAGTCGAACGGATGTCCACGCCGGGTCACGAAGCGGATGAGCTCGCTCGCCGCGTCGGGAAATGGTCCGTCGTCAACACGATCTGGCCAACGCCCGGCGCCCAGCCGATCGTGATGACGGGGCTGGTGGCCGAGCGCACGATGATCGGTCCCTTCATGCAGGAGGTGATGCGCCCGGCGCCCGGGTCGAAAATGCCGGACTTCCAGCGGATAGCCTATTTGAGCTATGACCGGGTGGAGGGCCGCTGGAAGTATGTCTCCATGGACACCCGTTTCCCGGCAGGGATCATGCCCGCCTGGAGTTTTGGTGGCGAGGAGGACGGCAAGATTTCACTGCTGTTCCAGCCGCTTGGTTTCGTCGGCTTCGGCCCGGAGGTCGAAGGGCGGTTCACGGCCTCCGATTTCGTCATTTCCAGGGACGGCGACAATCACGAAGTGGCCGAGCAACATTTCCTCCAGGCCAATGGCAGCGGCAAAAAATGGCTTGCCGTACGATATGACTACACGCGCCAACAACCGTGACTCGCTAGCAAAAACAATAGGCTGCCAATAAGTTCTGACGTCGCCGGATGCTCACGGTCCCCTGAGGCTGCCGGCGATCGCATCGACGAGCGGGTCGTATTTCGATTTCAGGGCTGGCGGGTAGTCGATCCAGACCGTGCGGATGACACCGTCTTTTCCGAACAGGCGGCGTTCATAGAAGATGTTCCCGCCTTTGATGCCCGACAGCACCGCCCAGTCCTTGCCGGTCTTGCTGTAGGTGATCCTGTAGCCAGGTTCCTTGCTGGCCCTCTCGGCGGAGACGAAGGCTGTCGGGGTGTCATCATCGATGTTGAGGATACCCGAACAGATCAGGCTGGCGCCATCGGCAGTGAGCCATTGTTGTCCATCGCCATTGTCCGGCTCAGGCTGGCGAAGAGTGAAGATTTCATCCGGAAAGGTGCAGATGGTACCGAAGCGCTCGTTCGTGTAGGTAAATGGCGCGGCAACTGCCGTGGTCCCCGCCATCACTCCGAAAAACGTCAGGACTGCAAAAAACCGCTGCACGCTTTGCCTCGCGCCGATACCAAGGCGATTATTCTTGCACGAAATCGGCGAAAAATCAGCCGCCGGTGACGCTCATATGCCGCGACACCGACGGACGGTTGGTGCGGCGATCGATGATGAAGTCGTGGCCTTTGGGCTTGCGGCCGATTGCTTCGTCGATGGCATCGGCGACCAGCTCGTTGCCTTCCGACGCACGCAGCGGCGCGCGCAGGTCGGCGGCATCTTCCTGGCCGAGGCACATGTAAAGGGTGCCGGTGCAGGTCAGCCGGACCCGGTTGCAGCTTTCGCAGAAATTATGCGTCATCGGCGTGATGAAGCCCAGCCGTCCGCCGGTCTCGGCGACTTGGACATAGCGGGCCGGGCCACCGGTCTTGTAGGGAATGTCGCTTAGCGTGAACTGGCGTTCGAGAGCCGCGCGCAGCAGCGACAGCGGCAAATACTGGTCGGTGCGGTCGGCGTCGATCTCGCCCATCGGCATGGTTTCGATGACCGTCAGATCCATGCCGCGGCCATGCGCCCAGCGCAGCATTTCCGGCAATTCGGCGTCATTGAAGTCCTTCAACGCCACGGCGTTGAGCTTTACCTTCAGCCCGGCCGCCTGCGCGGCGTCGATGCCGTCCATGACCTTGTCCAGATTGCCCCAGCGGGTGATCTGGCGGAATTTGTCGGCATCGAGGGTATCGAGCGAGACGTTAATGCGCTTGACGCCGCAGTCGGCGAGCTCGGTGGCAAAGCGGGAAAGCTGCGATCCGTTGGTGGTCAGCGTCAGCTCTTCCAGTGCACCACTCTCGAGATGCCGCGAAAGCTGGCGTACCAGGTGCATGATGTTCTTGCGCACAAGCGGCTCACCGCCGGTGAGGCGGAGCTTGCGCACACCCTTTTCGATGAAGACCGTGCAGAGCCGGTCGAGCTCTTCCAGCGACAGCAGGTCCTTCTTCGGCAGGAACGTCATGTCCTCGGCCATGCAATAGGTGCAGCGGAAATCGCAGCGGTCGGTGACCGACACGCGCAGGTAGGTGATCGTGCGACCGAAAGGATCGATCATATCCATGCTTGTGCGCTTCCCGTGGGCGTGAACGGCTTCGTTATATATGGCTATGTGATACGAGCCAACTTGGCATTCAAGATAGAAGCTCGCGATCATCGGTAACATTCCGACGCCGACAGATCATGTCGGAAGTTCTGAAACGGCCTGTTCCCTCGACGCGAAGCGGCGTAGGGAAGGGTGGTATTCCGCAGGATCCATCAGCATGACAGCGCCAAAAGAACTCAGGGTCTCGAAGGACCGCAAGCTGCTTTCCGTCACCTTTCCGGGCCATCAGCCGTTCGAATTGTCGGCCGAGCTGCTGCGCGTCGCCTCGCCATCGGCCGAGGTGCAGGGCCATTCGCCCGAACAGCGCGTCACCGTTCCCGGCAAGCGCAATGTAGCGATTCTGAAGATCGAGCCGGTCGGCAACTATGCCGTGCGCATCACCTTCGACGATTTCCACGACACCGGTATCTTCACCTGGAACTACCTGCATACGCTGGGTCATGAGAAGGATGCACGCTGGGCCGCCTATCTCGCCGAACTGGAAGAGAAGGGGCTGAGCCGCGACCGTTGAAATGCATCCCGCAGGACTCTCAGGTCAACGCAAGATCGCCAGTATCTCGCTGGTGTCGTAATAAAACGGCGTGCCTTCGATCAGCCGGTCATCCTTGAAGCGCAAGACTTCGGCAAACGGCTGTTTGATGGTTGCACCATTGGCCCGCGATGTCAGCGAAAGCGAGCAGCTCATGAACACCGTGTCATCGTTTTGGGCGACCTGAAGGTCCTCCACCGCCACGTCGCTCCAGATTTCCCGCATTTTGCGGAAAAGGGCGCCAACGCCGTCGAGGCCGTTCCAGTCACCGGCATAGGGCAGGGAGCGCGGCTCATGCACGACAATGTCGGCATGAAATGCGCCGGCAAGCACATCGAGGCTCTCCGAGCCTGATTGCAGGAAACGCATTTCAACATTGAACATGTTTTCAATAAGTTCCATGGCGGTGCGTCGCCGGTCGAGCGGTTTATCCATTTTTGACCTCCGTATCCGTTGGCACGATCATGCAGGTAAAGCGGTTTGCCCTTGTTTGCGTTGCCTCGACACCCGTTTCCTGATGACCGGCAAACGGGCACTTGTCGTGAAAACGTCATCCATCTGGAGTAGCGCCGGCAAAGCTTTGGAGACGAAACCATGTCCATGATCACCAGCATCGAACAGCTTGAAGCGCTCTATGGCCTGCCCGGCGAGGCGTCGGTGGTCAAGGAACTCGACCAGCTGATTCGCGAATACGCAGCTATCATCGAGGCTTCGCCGTTTGCCGCGCTCGCAACCTGCGGGCCAGAAGGGCTGGACTGCTCGCCGCGCGGCGATCTCGCCGGCTTCGTCCGCATCCACGATCCGAAAACGCTGATGATGCCGGACCGGCGCGGCAACAACCGTGCCGATTCGCTAAGGAACATCCTTCGCGATCCGCGCGTCGCGCTCCTGTTCCTGGTGCCGGGTTCCGGCACGACGCTGCGCGTCAATGGCCGCGCCCACATCACCACCGATACCGGGCTCTGCGCCTCGTTCGCCGTCGAGGGCAAGCCGGCGCGCTCGGTGACGATCATCGAGATCGATGCGGTTTATTTCCAGTGCGCCCGCGCCATCCACCGATCGGAACTGTGGAATCCGGCAAGGCATGTCGACCCGAGATCGCTGCCGACTCCCGGCCAAATCCTGGAAATCACCAGCCGCAAGAACATTGACGGCGAAGTCTACGACAAGGAATGGCCCGAGCGCGCGAAAAAATCGATGTGGTGAAGCATTTGGTGGTGGAGCACTGGGCTGTCAGGCGGTCTTCAAAACCTCGGCAACCCTACGCATCTGTTCGCCGATCATGTCACATTGTTCCGGCGTCGACTGGCTCATCGCCTTCTCGATCAGCGCCATATGGACCTTCAGCGCCTGCATCAGCAGTGCCTCGCCGGCCTCTGTCAACGTCAGCCTCAGCACGCGCTTGTCCTTCTCGTCGCCCTCGCGGCGCAGCAGGCCACGGGTCTCCAGCTGAGGCAAAAGCATGGTGATGTTGGAGCGGCCGACCAGCAGCCGACGAGCAAGGTCGTGCTGCGACATGCCGGGATGACGGTAGAGGTTCATCAGCACGTCGAGCTGCGCCGGCTTCAGGTCGAGCGGCGCAAGCTTCACCGCCAGGGTGCGTTCCACCACATGGCAGGCGCGCGCCACCGCGACCCAGTTGCGAAAACGCGGGTTGTCCCAGGGCAGTTCTTGCTTAATGTTCATGTTTGAACTATTATGTTCATGCTTGAACCAATGAATGGATCGCCACTATGGCATCATTTGGACTGAAGGTCATCCGCGGCACGTTCGGCGTGGCTGAGCATGTGGCACCGCGACTCACCGGGCGTGCTGCATTCGAGCTGTTCTGCCGCACGCCGCACGAGAAGAGCTTGAGCGAAGGCGAGCGCCGCGCAATCGATCGCGCCGCCGATTTCATGACCCAGGCACGCCATCACCGGCTAAAGACCAGAACCGGCTGCGTCATGGTGCATGAATTCCGGCCCGAGCCGGGCAGGGCGACTGCCGGCACCGTGCTCGTCATCCATGGTTGGCGTTCGCGCACCGAATACATGCGCGCGCTGATCGAAGCCTATCGCGATGCCGGCTACAAGGTGGTCTCGCTCGATCTGCCGGGCCACGGCCAGTCGCAGGGCCGCCGGCTTACCCTGGTCAGTGCGGTCGATGCGGCACGGGTTGCCGGCGAATGGTTCGGCCCGTTCGCGGCCATTGTCGGCCATTCCTTCGGTGGTGCCGTTGCCGCCAACGCCGTCGCCGGTTCGATCAGGAACATCCCGCGATTGGCGGCCGGGCGGCTGGTGCTTATCGCCGCGCCGAGCTCGCTGCCGGCGATCTTCGCTGATTTCAGCCGCATGCTGAATGTCGGCTCGCGCTCGCAGGCCGCCATGGCCGACCGGGTCGAGCGCATCGCCGGCCGGCCGTTGCACGAGTTCACCGGTGACCGCCAGCTCGCAAGCACGCCGCTGCCGACGCTGGTGATCCACGCGCCGGACGACCGCGAAGTGTCCGCCGAGCATGCAAGGCTCTACACGCGCGCCGGAGACCATGTGCGGCTTTACTGGGCCGACGGGCTCGGCCACCGCCGCATTCTCGCCGACAGGGGTGTGGTGGAGCGTGCCGTTGGCTTCGTTGCCGGCAGGCTGGAGCCGTCTCTGCAGTGACCTGAATATCGTTCTTGTCAGCCGGTTTCGACCGTCATGCCGCCCCGGTGCTGGCCATCGCTATCCAAGCCGCCATTGCCCCGTCCACCGTCGCCAGAAGAGCCGAGCGCGACGCGCCGTCGCGCGCCTGGATCGACATGCCGTGCTGCACGGTCGCGTAGAAGGTCGCGGCCGTACCGCAGTCGAAATCGGCCGGCAACTCTCCCTCGGCCACGCCACGCTCAAGGCGTCTCAGCAAGGCTTCGCGGTTTTCGGCGCGGCGACGGCGCAGATCATCGCAGATGGCGCCGCGGCTTGAGTCTTGGTGCAATGCGCCGAGCGCGATCAGGCAGCCTTGCGGGCGACCGGTCTGTGAATAGGCCCTGGCCGTCTGCCGCAGGAACCGCTCGACCGCCTGACGCGCGGTCGGCGCCTTTTCCAGCGCGGACCAGATCTCGGTTCCCTCGACCCGCGTGTAAAGCTCGGTTGCCTCGAGAAACAGCGCTTCCTTGCTGCCGAAGGCGGCATAGAGGCTGGGTGAGTTGATGCACATTGCAGCGGTCAGGTCGCTTATCGACGCGCCCTCATAACCCTTGGCCCAAAACACTTCCATTGCGCGCCGCAAGGCGGCGGCTCGATCGAAGGTGCGGGGGCGGCCTCGTTCCGGCATGGCATCCTTTCTGTATTGATCGATACATAATTCCGTTGACGTGGTTCAGCAAGACTGGCAGATATTTATGTATCAATCACTACAAAATGGAGAAGCAGATGTCATCCAGAAGCTTGAACGGCAAGGCCGCCCTCGTCACCGGCGGCAGCCGCGGCATTGGTGCGGCGATCGCAAGAAGGCTCGCGGCCGACGGCGCAGGCGTGGCGATCACCTATGTGAATGGCGAGAAAGGGGCGCGTGCGGTGGTCAGGGAAATCGAGGCGGCCGGCGGCCGGGCCTTTGCCATCAAGGCCGACAATCGCGATGCTGGGGCGATCGAGGCGGCAGTCGATGAGGCAGCAAAAGCCTTCGAACGGCTCGACATCCTGGTCAATAGCGCCGGCGTCTGGCGCGCTGCGCCGATCGATGTCCTGTCGCTTGCCGATTTCGATGAGACAATGGAGGTCAACCTCAGGGCCCCGTTCGTCGCCGCCAAGGCGGCAGCAGCGCATATGGGCGAGGGTGGCCGGATCATCTCGATCGGCAGCAATCTGGCCGAGCGTGCCACGGACGCCGGCCTGAGCGCCTATTCGGCCAGCAAGGCTGCCTTGGTTGGCCTGACCAAGGCCTTTGCACGCGATCTCGGTCCGCGCGGCATCACCGCCAATGTCGTCCATCCGGGGTCGACGGATACCGACATGAATCCGGCAGGCGGCCCGCACGCCGAGCATCAGCGTCAGAAGATGGCGATGCCTCGCTTCGGCACGGCCGACGAGATCGCCGGCATGGTTGCGTGGCTTGCCGGCCCCGAAGGGCGCTTCGTGACAGGCGCGGCATTGACCATCGACGGCGGCGCCAACGCTTGAGGTTTGGCTCACGGGCACTACCATTGGTCGGGAGCGACGGCGGATTCGCTCCCCCCGTCACGACGTTGTGAAACCGTTCTGCAACAGACGTTCCGAAATTTATGAAAGCTTAACGAAATCAGTATGAATCAGTGTAGTCACGCCTTACATCCGCCATGGGGTGGGCGAGACCGTGAAAGCGGTGCGGAACGGGATCCGGTTCAACCGGAGCGGGTGATCCATGAAATTCCTTGGAAACAAAGCAACCGTGCTGCCGTTTGCGCTGGCCGCGGCAATGCTGGCCTTCGCGGCGCCGAAGGCTGAAGCGCAAGGGTTCTTCGACATGCTTTTCGGCGGCGGCGTCAAACACGCACCGCCGAAAGGTAACTTTCCGCCGCCACCGTCAAAATACAAGCCGAAGCCCAGGGCGCCGGCCGCTTCCGATGGTGGGGGCGGTGGTGGTGCGCAAATCAGCGGCCCGTCCTATTATACCTACAAGAGCGATCCGCTGGTGCGCGTCGATTTTTCGGCACTGTCGGCAGCGCCTGAACCGGCAACGCCTCAGGACGCTGCTTTCGAGCCGGCGGCCACCGGGGCTGCATTCCGCGAAGCCATTGCCGGCCTCGACGGCTATGACCTCTACGCCGAGAAGGACATCGCCAAGGCGCTGATCGCCTATTACTCGGCCAATCCGGATTTCATCTGGGTGACGGGAATCAGTCCCAGCAGCCGCGCCCAGGATGCGGTGCGGGTGCTGGGCGAGGCCGCGAGCTACGGCCTGACGCCCGCCGACTACACCGTCGAAGTTCCGGCAGCAGGCACATCGGTGGGCAATGCCGATGAACGCCTGAAAGAGCTGGTCCGCTTCGAGATGGCGCTGTCGGCGCGTGTCCTGCGCTACGCCCGTGACGCACAAAGCGGCCGCGTCGATCCCAACCGCATGACCGGCTACTACGATTTTCCGCCGAAGCCGCTCGACATGGAAGGGGTGCTGAAGACGCTGGCCCATACCCAGCAAGTGCGCACTTATCTCCAGTCACGGCATCCACAGAATTCCGAGTATCAGGCGCTGCGCGTCGAACTGGAAGCGCTCCAGGCCAGCGCCGAAGACGAAATCACCATCGATCCCAATCTGCTGTTGAAGCCGGGGCAGACCAGCCCCGAGCTGCCGAAGCTTTTGACAAAGATCGCGCGCAATCTCGATGACGAGATGGGCGGCGCCTATGGCGAGGTCCTGGCGAGGCTCGCTACCAGCGAGGTCTACGATCCGGAGCTGGTGCCGGTGATCAAGGCGGTGCAGAAACGGGCCGGCATGAAAGGCGACGGCGTCATCGGCCCGCGTACCGTTGCATCGTTGGCCGGAACGTCCAAGGCCGACAAAATTCAGAAGGTTCGGGTTGCGCTCGAAGAGTTGCGCTGGTTGCCTTCCGACCTTGGCAGCCCGCGCGTCTTCATCAACCAGCCGGCTTTCACCGCGAGCTATATCGATGATGGCGAGGAGAAGCTGAAGACCCGCGCCGTGGTTGGCAGGCCCACCAACCAGACTGCTTTCTTCTATGACCAGATAGAGCAGGTCGACTTCCATCCCTACTGGGGCGTGCCGCAGTCGATCCTGGTCAACGAGATGCTGCCGCGGCTGCGCCGGGATCCTGGCTATCTCGATCGCGCCGGCTACGAGGTGGTCAATGCCCGCGGCAAGCGCATTCCCTCGTCCTCGGTCAATTGGGGCGCCTACGGCGCAAAGATACCCTACGGCGTGCGCCAGCTGCCGAGCGAGGCCAATGCGCTGGGCGAGCTGAAGATACTGTTCCCCAACAAGCATGCCATCTACATGCACGATACGCCGCAGAAGTCGTTTTTCCAGCGCGACATGCGCGCGCTCAGCCATGGCTGCGTTCGCTTGCAGGATCCGCGCGGCATGGCCGCTGCCGTGCTCGGCACCTCGGTCGACTACATCGAGGACAAACTGAAACACGGCCATTCGACCGAAGACGTGACACGCAATATCCCGGTCTATGTCGCCTATTTCACCGCATGGCCGGACCTGTCAGGCAAGGTCGAATACTTCAACGACGTCTACGGCCGCGATACAAGGCTGCAGCAGGCGCTCGACAGCACGGAAGCGGTGCGTTCGCCGGCAAGCTGACGAATGCGGTTCTAGCGCTGAAACAGTGGACGCCGGAAACCGGCATCGCGTCCGGCGATGAGCCAATAGACCAGGCCCGCGACAACGCCTGCGGCGGCAATGATGCCGATATCGGCCCAGCGCTCCGGGTTCGTGTCATCCGGTACATTGGGCCAGATCAAGGCGAAGCCGCCAACCGCGGCCGCCGCGCCGAAGACCATGTGCAGCCAAAAACTGCGCAGCGAGAAAAACTCGGCAATCAGTGCGAAGATCAGCGTCTGCAGGCCGGTCAGCACGATCGTCAGAAAATAGATGAACATGCCGAGCGGCGGCAACAGCAGCACCGCAACGGGGGTGACACCCATGACGTCGAAATAATTCGGCGCATTTGGCAGCGAACTCAGCCCGCCATAGATCGCCGCCACCGCGATCAGCCCAACCAGTACCGCTATGAAATAACCCGCGAGCATCATCAGAAAGCGCTTCAATACGTGCTTTACCGTCGCCATGCCCACCCCCGCGCGCAATGATAGCACCGCAGTCAGCCATCAAAGTCATATCTGCGCAAGTGCATGCCCAAGGCCGGGTGCCTCCGGGCGCGCCTTTTTCGAATGCTAACCTTTGCAGGCAGCGACTATTTCGGCGCGGCTGTCACCGGATCGTAGGTGATTTCGACTTTCGCCTTGTCGCTCGTGTAATAAATGACGGTGTAGCCATCGCTGTCCCAATCGATTTCCTTGATGTAGCGGAAGTCGTCGCGCTGCTCGACCTTGGCGATGATTTCCGACAGCTTCTTGGCATTCTGCGGCGGCACCGGATTTTCGTCCGCGGCAAAGGCCGATCCGCCGACAAGCAGCACGGCGGCCGCCAAAACAAGTCTGGACATGGCTTTCCCTCACATCTCGATCAGCAGAAACTCGTTTCTATGTAGGTTTGTTCCGGGATAGCGGACCGTTGCGCTACAAGGAGGCGCCGGCCGTGCCTGACTTATGGCTGCCGAAAGAACACGGCGAATGCTTAAAATCATGATGCGTCGCCTCAACATCGCGGCCGTAATAGTGCCGGTGGTCATTCGGGTTTTACATGCAAATGCGTCATGCCATCATATTTGTACTTTTCATATTTTCCATTCCGGCCATTTCGATGCCTGTCCAGAAAGCCGAGGCGCCAGAACCTGAACGCTATACGGTCTATTGCGCCGACGACCGCATCGAGGTTTCGTTCTGGGATATCGAGCAGATGAGGTGCGGGCCGGCTCCAACGTTTGCCAGTTCCAAAGCTATACGAGCTACAGCAGCGCCTTGAATTTCGCCCAAAGAATTTTGGCGGCGAGGGGGCGACCTGCAGCTGCTAGTGGTAAAAATCTGACGCTTGGTGCCCGATGCGGATTATCTGTTCCGACCCTTTCCGGTCGTACAGACGTGGCAATGCTACGGCGTCAGTTGACCCGTTCCGATCATTGGCCATCTTGCAACCGTTTGAAATCTGGCGCTAGATGGGACATGGGACCATTACTGTGCGAGGTCTCTATGGCAAACACAGAAGAAGGAACGCGCGTAGCAGGAGTTTGGCTTGCGATCGCCTCTATCCTGCTGGCAGGCGCGCTGGTCGGCCATGGTCCGATCGATCCCGATATGGGTCGCCAGATGGGAGTCATCACCGACGACCCTGTCCGATGGGCGATCATCCATTGGGTTTCCGCGGTAGCGCTATCACTGTTCGTCCTGACAGGTCTGATCGTGCTGGCGGCCAGATCGCGCCTCACCGAGGCGTGGTGGACGTTGTCTGCCTGGGGTGTGCTGACTGTCGGCGCGCTCTGGACCATGACGACCGCGGTGGCCGAGGCCACAGTGGTCTCCGCCGCTGCTGCCGCCGGGGACACGGCAACTTTCGAGGCCTGGTGGGCATTTTCCGAAGGAAAGGCTAACGGCTTCATGTTTTTGGCGTTGGCCGTTGCCGTGATCGCTGGCAACGAGGCGCAGACCACTCACCGAGCCACGCCGGTCTGGGCATCGTACATCGCAGTCGTGGCCGGAATTGGAGCCTTCCTCGGTTGGCCCCTGGGCATGTGGCTCGGAGTCACCCTGGGCAGCTTCGTCTGGGTCGTGGCATCACTGGTGATGTCCCTGTGGACACTTTGGTTCGGGTTGGGTTTAGCGCGGACCGTGATCGGGCTGCGGCCTCACAATGGGTGACATCGAGTCCGTAGCGGGAGCGTAGCGAGCGACCGCTTGATGACCGCGACGGGCGCTCCAGCCGCTCCGAGGCGGCGGGGATTGCTTCGCGCCGCTGAAAACGGCCTCGACGCGCGAGTTTGCCGAATGGGCAATATGCTTGCAGTAGGCGCGATAAAGCCGCTTCAGCAGCCGGAGCGAAAGGCAGGTTTACCCAGAGCGGGCCTACTGCTTCGGCACCAAGCGTCAGATTTTGACCACTAGCCGCTCTGACTTGGAATTGATTCAGGAAAGCAGATGGTGGGCGATGCAGGGATTGAACCTGCGACCCCACCCGTGTGAAGGGTGTGCTCTCCCGCTGAGCTAATCGCCCGCTCGTTGCCCGAAGGCCAAGCGCGCCGCGATATAAGGGAGGCCGGCCTGCGAAGTCAACCACTTGTCGATCGGCATCTGCGGCCGCCTGAGGTCCGGCTTCAGCCTTCTGCCGCGGCCATCAGCCCTTGGACCAGATCAAGCGTCAGCGAATCGAAATGCGAGATCACCGCCGACGGTTCGAACTCTCGCACATGGCGGTCGGTGTAGCCGAAATCGACTGCCACCACCGGAATGCCGGCGGCCTTTGCCGTGTCGATGTCGGTCTGCGAATCACCGACCATCAGCGCACGATGCGGGTCGCCGCCGGCGCGCGCGATGGTCTGCGTGAGATGGCGCGGGTCGGGCTTGCGGAACGGAAAACTGTCCTGGCCGCAGATCGCCGCGAAATGCCTGGTCATGCCGAGCGCCTCGATCAGCGCCACCGAATTGGCCTCGTATTTATTGGTGCAGATGGCCAGCAGGTAGCCGGCCGCCTCGAACCGCGCGATCGCCCCGGGGACGCCGGGATAGGGGCGCGATTTGCCGGGGATGTTAACGGTGTAATGGTCCAGAAACAGCTTGAGCAGGCGATCGTGCTCCTCCACTGCCAGCGACCTGTGCTGCGCTGCGTGGGCGCGCTCGATCATCACCCGGCCGCCATGGCCAACGAAGCGCCTGAAGCCGGCTTCGTCGACGGCCGCGAGCTGGCTGGCGGCAAGGCTGTGGTTGAGACTGTCGAGCAGGTCCGGCGCCGTGTCGATCAGCGTCCCGTCGAGGTCGAACACGATGATCGGTCGGGTCATGGCCTGTCCTGTGACGATTTGATTGCCGGCAGGCGATAACCGCTGCGGCCCGTTCAGGCAAGCCGGCTTATCCACCGCGGGCAAGGTCCTTTGACCAGCCCGGCAAAAATGCTACGAGCGCCGAAACAAATCTCGGGACCCGGTATGGATGCGAGGCAATTGAAGGTTGAGGCCGCGCGGGCAGCGCTTGCCCATGTCACGGATGGCATGCGGCTCGGCATCGGCACCGGCACGACGGCGGACGAGTTCGTGCGGCTGCTCGCCGACAAGGTCGCCACCGGCCTGACTGTCATCGGCGTGCCGACCTCGGAGCGCACCGCCGTCCTTTGCACCGAGCTTGGTGTGCCGCTGTCTACCCTCGAGGAAACCCCCGAGCTAGACCTCACCATCGACGGCGCCGACGAGATCGATCCGGCGCTGACGTTGGTCAAAGGCGGCGGCGGCGCGCTGCTGCGCGAAAAGATCGTCGCGGCGGCCTCCGCCCGCATGATCGTCATCGCCGACAGCTCCAAGATGGTCGAGATGATCGGCCGTTTTCCGCTGCCCATCGAAGTCAACCGGTTTGGCCTGCGCGCCACCGAAATTGCGGTCGGCGCGGCGGCTGCAAACCTTGGCCTTTCCGGCCCTGTTACATTGAGGATGACGGGGAGCCAGCCATTTGTTACAGACGGCGGCCATTTTATCCTCGATGCATCTTTTGGCCGCATTCCGGATACAAGAGCGCTTTCGAATGCTCTCCACGCCATTCCGGGCGTGGTCGAGCATGGTCTTTTCATCGGGCTGGCATCAACGGCCATCATAGCCGGCGGCGACGGCATCCAAACCGTCCATGCCGCCCGAAAATCAGGGAGTTTTACCGATCATGATGTTGCATAACCGGGTTGGCCGCTTTTTTGCCATTCTGGCGGCCTCGGCCGTTTTCGCGTTTTCGTCGCCTGCGTCTTCGCAGGACGTCACCGATGCGCATCTGAAGGCGGCGCGCGCCGCCGTCGCGGCGATCCATGCGACGGATACGTTCGACAGCATCCTGCCGCAAGCGGCCGCGGCACTGGAGCAGCAGCTGATCCAGAAGAACCCGGACATGCAGGAACTGATCGCCAAGACGATCAACGAGAAGGCGATGGCCTTGGCATCGCGCCGCGCCGACCTGGAAAAGGAAGCGGCGCTCGCCTATGCAAAGGTGTTCTCGGAAAAGGAACTCAATGAAATCGCCGCCTTCTACAATTCCGATTCCGGCAAGAAGCTGCTCGACAACGGCCCGATCGTGACGCGCGAACTGGTGAAGGCTGCCGAGATCTGGCAGAACGGCCTGGCTCGCGATCTCGCCCAGCAGGTCGGCGAGACCCTGGGTGCAGCGGCGAATGCCAAGGCGCCGGCTGCACCTGCCGACGGTACCGCTCCGGCCGATGGCGCAGCTCCCGCGGACGCTACACCGAATTGATTGCGGACTTCCGAGCCGCCTGACCGCCACTGGACCAAAAGCCCGGCAAGTCCGGGCTTTTCTTTTGATAGTCGGCAGCCTACCTGTCTCGGGGTTTGAGGGGCAAGGAGTTCAGCCATGGCCGGTTACGACTACGATCTTTTCGTCATCGGCGGCGGCTCCGGCGGGGTGAGGGCGGCGCGCGTCGCGGCCGCACTCGGCAAGCGGGTCGGCATTGCCGAGGAATACCGCTATGGCGGCACATGCGTGATCCGTGGCTGCGTGCCGAAGAAGCTCTATGTCTACGCCTCGCAATTCCCCGAGCATTTCGCCGACGCCGCCGGTTATGGCTGGACGGTACCTGAGGCGCGTTTCGACTGGCAGACGCTGGTCGCCAACAAGGACCGCGAAATCAGCCGGCTGGAGGCCATCTACAAGAAGAACGTGCAGGGCGCCGGCGGCGAGGTCTTTCATTCGCGCGCCACCCTGGTCGATCGGCATGTGGTGCATCTTCTTGGTGAGGATCGCACCGTTACCGCCGACCAGATCCTGATCGCTACCGGCGGGCGGCCGGCGCCGCATCCGGCATTGCCCGGCCATGAGCACTGCATCTTTTCCAACGAGGCCTTCGACCTCAAGGAACTGCCGAAGGCAATCATGATCGAGGGCGGCGGCTATATCGCCGTCGAATTCGCCAACATCTTTCACGGCCTCGGCGTCGACACGACGCTGGTCTACCGCGGCAAGGAGATCCTCAGCCGTTTCGACATGGACCTCAGACGCATGCTGCACGAGACGATGGAAAAGAAGGGGATAAAAATCCTCTGCCACGCCGTGTCCGAGTGGGTCAGGAAGCGGCCTGACGACCGGCTCGACGCGCTTGTCACCGGCGGCACGGTGCTGACGGTCGACCAGGTCATGCTCGCCATCGGCCGCATTCCCAACACCGAGAACATGGGCCTGGAAGGCGTCGGCATCGAGATGACCAAAACCGGGGCAATCCACGTCGACGAATACTCCCGCACCAACATCGACAACATCTGGGCAATCGGTGACGTCACCCATCGCGTGCAATTGACGCCGGTGGCAATCCACGAGGCGATGTGCTTCGTCGAGACCGCCTTCAAGGACAAGCCGACGGCGCCCGACCATGACACGATCGCTACCGCAGTCTTTTCGCAGCCCGAGATCGGTACGGTCGGCCTGTCGGAGGATGAGGCGGCAAAGCGCTTTTCGGATGTTGAAATCTACCGCGCCACCTTCCGGCCGATGCGGCACACACTTTCCGGCCGCGACGAAAAGATGCTGATAAAGCTGGTCGTCGACGGCGCCTCGAAAAAGGTCCTCGGCGCCCACATCCTCGGGCCGGATGCCGGCGAAATGGCGCAGCTTCTCGGCATACCGCTGAAGGCCGGCCTGACCAAGGATGATTTCGATCGCACCATGGCGGTGCATCCGACCGCCGCGGAAGAACTCGTCACCATGTACAAGCCGGCTTACCGGGTGAGAGATGGTGAGCGCGTCTGACGCGACGACAACCCATCGCGGCAACGAAATTGCCGCGATGGAAGTGCGTGAGTTTTCTTACAGCAACGTTCCGCGCAGGATCACCAGCGCCACAGAAAAATAGATCACCAGCCCGGTGACGTCGACCAGCGTGGCGACGAACGGGGCCGAGGCGCTGGCCGGGTCGAAGCCCATGCGCTTCAGGGCGAACGGCAGCATCGATCCAGACAGCGAGCCGAAGGTGACGATGCCAACCAGCGTGGCGCCGATCGTAATTGCGATCAGCGGCCAGTGCGGGCCGTAGTCGTAGAAGCCGAGATACTGCCAGAGCGCGATGCGGCAGACGCCGACCACGCCAAGAATCGAGCCAAGCACCAAGCCGGTGGGCAGCTCGCGCAATGCCACCCGCCACCAGTCGCCAAGGCCGATCTCGCGCAGCGCCAGCGCCCGGATGACGAGCGAGGTCGCCTGCGAGCCGGAATTGCCGCCGGAGCTCATGATCAATGGAATAAATAGCGTCAGCACGATCGCCTTTTCCAGCTCGCCCTCGTAACTCTGCATCGCGTTGGCGGTCAGCATCTCGCTGATAAACAGCGCGCACAGCCAGCCGGCGCGTTTCTGGATCATCGCCAGAAAGCCCATCTTCATATAGGGCTCGTCGAGAGCCTCCATGCCGCCGAAACGATGCACATCCTCCGTCGTTTCCTCGATCATCGTGTCGATAATATCGTCGATGGTAACGATGCCGAGCAGTTTGCCGTTGTCCACGACCGGAACGGCGAGCAGATCATATTTCGAGATCAACTGAGCAACCTTTTCACTATGGGTCAGCGGTGAAACGGTGATAGGCGCACGATCCGGCGCTATTGCTATGATCAGCTGATCCGGCTCGCCAGCGATCAGTCGACGCAGGCTGGTCGAGCGCAACAGGACATGCGTTTGCGGATCGACGATGTAGATCGCGTAGACGGTTTCGCGCGTCCGCTCCACCTTGCGGATGTAATCCAGCGTGCGGGCCACGCTCCAGTCCGGCGGCACGCTGACATATTCGGTCGTCATGAGCGAGGCGGCGCTGCCTTCGGGATAGCCGAGAATGGCAAGCAGCGTCGCGCGCAGCGGTGGCGCCAGGCCACCGAGCAGTTCGGAACGAGCCGGCTCGTTCAGATCGCGCAGTATGTCGGCGGCGCGATCGACCGACATGGCGGCAAGCAGTCTGCCTGCCTTGATGCGGGGCAGCGCCTCGACCAGTTCGGATGCGCCGTCGAGTTCAGGCTGGTCGAAGATCTCGACCAGCCGCCCGAACGGCACTTCGCAAAGCAGCTCCGATGCCGTCTCGCGGGGCTCCTGGTTCAAGGCCTCGACGATGTCGGCGACGTGTTCGTTGGCAAGTACGCGAGCGATGGCGTTGGCATCGCCGCCCGCGACAGGGGAAAACTCGTTCATGGCTCACTCCTTGCCGTCCGGCAGGACGTGAGCCTGTCGGGTCACGTCAAGCGGACGGCGGTTTCGTTCGACTGTGACTGTCGCCAGGCATGGCGCGGTGACCTTTCTGCTCGCGGGTTTGAGTTGAGATTCTGCAAGCCGGCGCAACATAGGAGCGCGCCTTGCCGAGTCAAACGCGAGAGCGGGTTAAAGCGGCGGCAAACCGACTGGATCGCGAGACTGTGATCGGGCGACGTGGCAGGCTGGCTGGATGCCGGCAGTGGTGCCCGCGGCTATCTCTGCTTCAGCCGGCGGGGAAAGCGCAGCCATTTGTCCTCGGCCGGCCGCGTCGGCTGCGTGAGGATGGTGGTGAGCTCTACCGGCAAGCTCGGAACCAGCGGCTTCTTGGTGGCGACGCCGTCGGCGATCGCAACCACGCTGTGGTAGAATTCGGTGCCCGCGAGCGATCTCGGCGGCGTCGCCTCATGCATGATCGAGATCACAGTTGCATCAGGGCAATTGTCCTTGATCGCCTGATGGAAGGCGATCCGTCCATCGGGGTCGAGCGCGCCGGTGGCTTCATCGAGGAACAGCAATCCCGGCTGCTGCAGCACGATGCGGGCGACAACCAGCTTCTGTTTCTGCCCACCCGAGAGAACCTGATCCCAGATCTTTCCTTCACGACTCTCATCGGCCAAATGCTCGATGAAATCGCCGAGGCCGGCCTTGTGCAGGGCGGATGCGACCTGCAGGTCGGCGTAATCATGCTCGGAACCGGGCAGGCAGACCAGTTGCTTCAACGAGACCTGCTGCAGCTTCACCTCCTGGGCGGCGTAGAAACTCCTGACCCCTTCCGGGAAGACGATGGTACCGCGGCCATAAGGCCACAGCCCGTTGATCGCCTTAATCAGCGAGGTCTTGCCGCAGCCGGATTCGCCCTTGAGGAAAGTCCACTCGCCACGCCGGAAGCGCAAATTTGCAGCACTCAGGAAGGGCGTTGCGTCCTCGCCCTGATGCGCCAGTTCGAGCTTCTGGATGGTCAGGCCGAAAACCGGGTTTTGGCGGTCGTAGCGAAAATCGGAGCGGCCGGTCTGCTGATAAAATTCCTGCGGGTGCTGGACGTTTTCGATCGCCTGCGCCAATTCAATGACGCGCAAGCTGTTGGCGCGCAACGTGGCAAGACTTGGCATGACATGGATGAACCACGAACATTTGCTGATCAGCGCGTTGACCTGTTCGGAACCTGTTATGTAACCCTTGAGGTCGAGGCCGTTATGGATGAACGGCACAAGGCCAGGCCCGAAGGCGACAATTTTGGCACCGACAAAGTTATAGACCGATTCGAATCCCGAATAGATGGTGTTGACGATGTTGAACTTCGACCAAGTCCTATCGATGTCGAGATAGAGCCGGCTATGTATCGTCTTCTGCACGACTTCGCCTTGCGAGGCCGCCACATGAAAGCTGCGGCGCAATAACGTGATCAGTTCGCCCCGATAGCTGCCTTCAGCCTTCTGCATCCTGATGTTGAGCCACTCCAGCATTCCGCCGATTTTGACTGCGATCCAGGTGTTGAACGGCACGTAGAGAGCGACCGCCAGCAGAGCAAGCACGACACTCCCGTAGCTGCCGAGGAACTCGAGTCCTTTTACCTCCACAGAATTTGCCAACAAAGCTCCACCGACAAAGTAGAGCGAGGTAAAGACACTGAATACGCCCATGGCAAGCCCAATAGCGCCGCCTGTCATGTCCTTGATCGATTCCTGCACGCGCTGGTCGATGTTGTCGGGCGCTGCCGTGCCGGACGAGCCATGCTGGGCGTGGTAGTGTGAATGGTTGGGGTCGAGTAGCGCCGCATTGAAGCGGCTATCTAGCCAGCCGCGCCATTTGCGATGCAATGTCGCCGATACAAACTTGCATGTACTGGTAATGCCCATGTCCTTGAGCACGACCAGCAGCACGAGCAGGCCGGCATTGGTCAGCAACGTTTTGAGCGGCGTGGTATTCGCGGCGTCGTGAAAAAAAGCGATTGAGGTATATAGTTCAGCCGCCGCCACGGTAAACCAGACGTCGGCTTTGCTAGAGAGCCCTGTCAGCAAGCCTATTACCAAGGTGAGCGTCCAGGCTTCGACCCACTTGTCCGAGAACCAGTAGGCCCGCATCAGTCCCCAGAAGCTGCGCATCGACGATACGGGCGTCAGGGGCGACTGCCTTGCGGCACCGCGGAGCCATTTTTCCGATATTGAATGTCGCGTTGGTCTATCGACCCGAATCACTATCCCGCCCAAACGATTTTTCTTTTGTTACGGACAGTAACACCAATTGATCATTTTCCATTAGCTTTTCACCAGTCGCAGGTGGCTTAGCTCGCCGGCCGTTGCAGTGGAGCAACAGAATGAATGATCACGGCGCTATGTCGTCATGCTTCGAGAGGCGGAATACCAACGCAATTTCAAATAGTTACTTGCCTGCGCCGGAGCAAGTAGAGACCTTCCCCTGGGGAAGGTCTTCACACAGCTTTGTGAACATAGAAGCGCCGTCCAGCGGTCGATCTTCACAGCCTGACTCGCCTTCACGGCCAGTCCGGCCTCGTCGGCGGCCAGAACGTGACCGTATGATTCGTGGTTGAAGCCGCCTTGTCAGGACCCGTAGTCGGCCAAGCAATGACTTTGCCGACACAGTCCAGGATGAAGATCAATATCAATTAGCCCGTGCCTTTTTAAGAGCGCGCACAAACCGCGTTTGACAAACACGCGCTTCGGATTGAACCTGCCGGACGCATCCAGGTTTGAACCGGGGGGAAGTTCGCCATGCTTGCACGGACATTTTTTGTCGCGACGCTCGCAACATTTTTCTGGCTGCCGCAAACATATGCCGGCAGCCAGACCGTTCCCGCAAACGCCGAGGGACAGATCGAGTTCAACACGCCGTCCGGCAATATTGGCTGCATCTACACGCCGAACGGCGGCACCAGCACCTACGAGCCACAGGATGGCGGACCGGAACTGAGCTGTTCGCGCGTCGAGCCCAGCTACGTCACCGTCATCCTCGGCCCGAAAGGTCCGGCGACGCTGATCAAGAATCCGGGCGAGCAAGGCTGCTGCGGCGGCGTCACCAGGCTGGCGTACGGCGCCAGCTGGAGTAAGGGCCCGTTTTCCTGCCAGTCATCCACCAAGGGATTGACCTGCACCGGCAAGCATGGCCATGGCTTTTTCATCAGCAAGGCCAAGGTGACGGTGAAGTAGCCCGACTCAGTTCGCTGTTTCCAGTTCGCCGCGTGCCTTGGCCGCGGCGACCTGGCGGAGTGCATCGGCGAGCGTATCGGCGTCCTGGGCGCCCATCACCGCATATTTGCCTTCAAGCAGAAAGCACGGCACACCCGATATGCCCATGCGCGAAGCGGTGGCGATTTCGGTGCGCACCGCCTCGACATCGGCGTCGGTCGGCAGAAGCGTTTCGACCACGGAGGCATCCATGCCGGCTTCGCGCGCGGCTTCGATCAGCACGGCATGATCGCCGAGATTGGCGCCTTCCTCGAAATTCAGCTGGAACAGCCGACGCACCACCCGGTTCTGAATGGCCTCGCCGGCCGTCCCGGCCCAGCGAATGAGACGGTGCGCATCCAGCGTATTGGGCGCGACCTTGATAGCGTCGAAGGCGAAGGAAATCCCTTCAGCCTCGCCCAGCGGCTCGATCCGGGCATGGATTTCGCGGATGCGTTGCTCGCTGCCGAATTTCGCCACCATATAGTCGCGGCGGTTCTTGCCTTCGGGCGGGATTGTCGGGTCGAGTTGGAAGGGCCGCCAGTGTATGTGAACGTCGATATCGACGGCGGCAATCGCCTTGTCGAGCCGTTTCTGGCCGATAAAGCACCAGGGGCACACGACGTCGGAGACCACATCGACGGTAATCGAGTTCTCGTCGTTCATCTTGATCTCCTGTTGTGAAGAGGTCACTTCGGTTTGCGCCACCAGGTCGGCAACTGATAACCGTATATGGGCGTCTTTTGCGGATGTTCCAGATAGTTCCAATAAGCGAGCCATTGCTGGTTGTTGTGCTGCGTCGGCACCATGTAGTTGCCGGAGATCAGCAGCCGGTCGAGAACGCGGACGGCGGCGACGGAGTCCTCCTTCGAACGAGCTCTCAGCATCGCCTCGATCGCCGCATCCACCGCCGGATCGGCGACGCCGGCGAGGTTGAACGATCCTTCGGCCTTGGCGGCAGCGGATCCCCAGCGCCCGGTTTGCTCGATACCGGGCGACAGCGAGTTGTTGAAACCGGTCGAGCCGACCAGCACCTCGAAATCGAAACGCTGCTTGCGCGACTGGATCTGATCACCGTCGAGGCTGCGGATGCCGACATCGATGCCGAGCTTCTCAAGGGTGCGCTGATAGATAGCGGCAAGTCGCTCTTCGTCCTGCGAGGCGGTCAGGATCTCGAAACCGAACGGCTTTCCCTCGGGATCGAGCATCGCGCCGTCCTGCACCGTATAGCCCGCGCCCTTCAGCAGCTCGAATGCCGCCTTCAGCACCTTGCGGTCCTGGCCGGAGCCGTCGGTAACGGGCGGCCTGTAGGTGCCGTCCATGACATCTGCGGGCACGCGGCCGGGGTAGGGGGCCAGCAGGGCCTTTTCCTTTTCGCTGGCCGGGTGGCCGAGCGCGGACAGTTCGGAATTCTGCCAAAAGCTCATCGTGCGCGTGTATTTGCCGCCGAACAGATTCTTGTTGGCCCATTCGAAATCGTAGAGCATGCCGAGCGCGCGCCGCACGACCGGATTGGAAAATTTCGGCAGCCGCGTGTTGAACAGGAAACCGTTGACCACCGGCGGAATGCCGGTATCGAAAGTTTCGGCGATGACCTCGCCCCTGTGGAAGGCCGGAAAATCGAGATCGCGCTCGCGTTTGACCGGGTCGCTGTCGTCGTCGATGGCGCAGATGCCTTTCTTGAACGCTTCCTGCTTGGCGTTGGCGTTGAGGAAATATTCGATGGTGATCTGGTCGTAATTGTCGAAGCCGCGCTTGGACGGCACGTCCTTGCCCCAATAGTCCGGATTGCGCTTGAACACGATGCGCTGACCGGGCACGACTTGCGCCACCGTGTAAGGCCCGCTGCCGATCACCGGCTTTAGCGTCGTCCTGTCGAAGGTGTCCTTGTTGAAGGCGTGTTTCGGGATGATCGGCGTCAGCGCAATGATCAAAGGAAATTCGCGGTCGGCCTTGTCGTTGAAGGTGAAGCGCACACTGCGGTCGCCGGTCTTTTCGAGCTTGGCAATCGCTTTCATTCGCTGGCTGTAAGGTGGGCGGCCCTTCTCGGTGAAGACGTCATAGGTAAACAACACGTCTTCCGGCGTCACCGGCTCGCCGTCCGACCATTTGGCGTTGGGATCGAGGTGGAATTCGATGCTCTTGCGCTCGGGATCCATGTCGGCGGTATCGGCGAGCAGGCCGTAGAGACTGAAGGCCTCGTCGTAGTTGCGCTGCATCAACGGCTCGAAGACAAGATTACCAAAGGCTTGATCCATCATGCCGCGCGCGGTGGTGCGCAGGCTTCTCAGGATGAACGGATTGAGATTGTCGAAGCTGCCGACGACGCAATAGGTAATGCTGCCGCCTTTCGGCGCGTCGGGATTCACATAGTTGAAATGCTTGTAGTCGGATGGCAGCGCCGGCTCGCCCTGCATGGCAAGCGCGTGCTTCGGTTCCGACAGGCCCGGCTGCAGGGAAAGGCCGACAAACAACATTGTGGCGATCAGCCAAACGACAACGCGGCCCATGACTGTCTCCTTCCCGATTCGATGCGCAGCATACATGAGCCGGTCGTGCACCGGCCAACCCCTTGAGCCTATCCCTCGGCCAAGATTCGCGAGACCCGGGCTGGATTCGGCACCGCTTGCAGTGTAACACGCCGTCCGAAGTCATTCTGTTGCCTCATTTCGGCAACAGGTAGCTGGACCACACGGCATGAAAAAAGCCGGTTCCGGGATCATTTGAGAGGAATGCACGACATGACGAGCCTGAACAGCAACGCGTACCGCCTGTCGGTCATGGCCGCTGGCGTAGTCGGCATTCTGGGCGCCGGGATTCCCGCTGCTTCCGCGCAGCAGCAACAGCAGATTCCGCAAGGCTGGTTCAAGGCCTGCACCAAGCAGGAAGACGTCGACATCTGCAATGTCCAGAACATCACCACCGCCGGCAACGGCCAGCTCATCACTGGCGTCAGCCTGATCGAATTGAAGGGCAAGGTGAACCGCAAGGTGTTCCAGGTGACGGTTCCGACCGGCCGTCTCGTTCCTCCCGGCATCGGCCTCCAGATCGACGGCGGCAAGGCGCAGAAGCTCGACTATGTGATCTGTTTTCCGGATCGCTGCGTGGCGGAAGTGCCGCTGACCGATCAGCTCGTCGCGTCCTTCAAGAAAGGTTCGAACCTGACGCTGACCTCGGTCAATTTCCAGAACCAGCCGAACCCGATCAAGATCGCGCTGACCGGCTTCAGCGGCGCCTTCGACGGCCCGCCGCTGCAGCAGTCGGACATCGAGGACCGACAGAAGAAGCTCCAGGAGTTCGTCGCCAAGAACAATCAGGACTTTGCCAAGAAGCTCAAGGAAGAGCAGGAAAAGGCGAAGGCCGCCAACTGATCGACGGGTTTTCGAACCAACAAAAAAGCGGGGGCTTATACCCCGCTTTTTTCGTTTGGACCGGCTGTTTGTCGGGTCCAGCCATGTCTCAAGCCTGTCCCAGTCCAGCCAGATTCCGACTAAGTCAATGTCTCAATTGGTGCTTCGGCTCGTAGCGCCCGTCCGGCTTCTTGTCGAACATTTCACCAATCTGCGGATGCCGGACCGGTTCGCCCGACCGGTCCTCGAGTAAATTCTGCTCGGACACATAGGCGATGTATTCCGTTTCGGAATTCTCGGCGAGCAGATGATAGAAAGGCTGGTCCTTGCGCGGCCGCACGTCAGCGGGGATCGCCTCGTACCATTCGTCAGTATTGGCGAATTGCGGATCGACGTCGAAAATGACGCCGCGGAACGGAAACAGCCGGTGCCGAACCACCTGTCCGATCGAGAATTTGGCTGTCTTCATCGCACTCACCACTTGAACTTCTTGAACGCCACGCATCCTGGAACACGCAAGGAACGCTCCAGGACTTTAGATTCTTACGCACCGGTCCGGCAAAGATTGGCCCAGACCTTAAGGTCGACATCGTCATTATTTGGCGCAGACGCCGCGTCAATTCAATCCCGATCCCCTTGATGCCGGGTTGAGCATCGCGAGATGCGGATCAAGGGCGGTGGCCAAGATCGCTATCGCTCAGCCGGTTTTCGCAATCCGCCAAAAAACGCCGCAAAACCGCTGCCGGGTCGAAGACCCTCGCGCATGAAAAACGCCCGTAACGGCGCAAACCCCTCAAGCGCGCCAAGGCCAGCGCTGCGCACCATCTGAGCCGGCAGCATGTCGGAAAGCAACGACATGTTGAGCAGGTTGACCGCGCTGCTGCGCGCCAGAATGTCCGGCCGCCGCTTGAAATCATAGGCTGCAAGCGCCTTGGCGGCGCCCGGGTCCGCGCGGTTTCTGCTTGCGGCACCAATCAGGTCGTCGATGTCCCGGATGCCGAGATTGAGGCCTTGCGCGCCAATTGGGGGAAACACGTGGGCGGCTTCACCGACAAGTGCCACGCGGCGCTGCGCAAACCGCCACGGGCTCACCGCTGAAAGTGGGTAGATCTGCCGGCCGGGCTCAACCGACACGCGGCCCAACATCGATTGCATTCGCTGTTCGACCCGCGTCGAAAGCTCGGCGTCGTCGAGTGCTGCAAGGTCCTTGGCGATATCGGGTTCGAGCACCCAGACAAGGCTGGACCGGTTGCCGGGCAGGGGAACCTGTGTGAACGGACCGGTCTCGGTGTGGAATTCGGTCGAGGTGAAGGCATGGTCGCTGCGGTGACCGAAATTGAGCACCAACGCCGCCTGCGGATAGGATCGGATCGAGGTCCGGATGCCGGCTGCCTCGCGGGCCGGCGACTGACGGCCATCGGCGGCAACTGCCAACGATGCCTCAACCTCGCTGCCGTCGGCGAGAACGGCATGGGCATGGTCGGCATCGAGGCGCCATGCCTCCACCATCGACTTTCGCCATTCGATGCCCGAATGCGCGACAGCCTCGGCTAGCGTGCGGTTGAGAACGCTGTTGGGCAAGTTCAGCCCGAATTGCTCTTCGTTGATCTCGCTGGCGCGAAAGGTCACTGTCGGGCTGCGGATCAGCCGGTTGGTTGCGTCAACGATACGCATCACCTTGAGCGGCGCTGCGTGCGGCCTGATTCCGTCGAAGATCCCTAGCCGTTCGAACATCTTCAGGGCAGGGTTCATCAAGGCTGTCGTACGGCCGTCGGGGCCGGCTGCATCGGGTCCGACGAGCGTCACGGGAAAGCCCGCCTCGGCAAAGCCAAGCGCCGCGATCAGCCCCGCAGGGCCGCTGCCGGCGACCAGTATCCGTGCTGTTTCCCGATGGTTCAAATTCGGCTTCCGGATTGCGAGGTGAGGCCCGTCCGACCTGCTGGTCCATATAGGTCAGGTGATGCGGCTTGATCAACGCGGCGATTCGGCCCATTCGGTTGCCATGACCGGCCAACAAGACGATTTCAGCCACCTCGACGGCACCGGCCGCGCGATGGCGAGCGTTGCGCGCAGCCCTCGACTGACGGTGAGCGTCGTTGCCGGCATGGGCATCGCCCTTGCCTGGCTCCTTCTCGGCGCAATGGCAGTTCGTGGTGCCGTAAGCCGGCTCCCGGGCACCGATGCACCCGGCGACACGATGCTGGGGAACCTGCCGCAACTGCCGCTGCCGGATTTCCTTGCGCGTTTCTTCGCCCTTTGCCTTGCGCCGGCGCCGCTTCGCGCAAGCGTAGGCGCGCAAGGCGGGGCACTCACCGCGATGTGGCTGTTGATGGCCATCGCGACCATGCTGCCCTCCGCGGCGCCGATGATCCGCACCTATTGCGAGATCGCAGATACCGCCAGGATCAAGGGGGAACCCGTTGCCCATCCGCTGATCCTTGTCGCTGGATATTTGAGCGTCTGGCTTGCCGCCTCGGCAATATTCGCTGCCCTGACGCTCGCAGTCCATGCATTCGTGTCATCCGGGCAGATGCTCGATCCGCTGCTTGGAATTGCCGGAGCAGCCGCGCTGTCGATCGCTGGTCTCTATCAGTTCAGCTGGCTGAAGGAAGCCTGTCTGGAGAAGTGCAGAAATCCGTTCTCGGTCCTGTTCGCCAACTGGAGCGCCAGGCCCATTCGCATTTTCCGGCTCGGTATGGAGCAGGGCCTGTGGTGCCTTGGATGCTGCTGGGCGCTGATGCTGGTAATGTTTGCCGTCGGTGTGATGAACGTGTTCTGGATGGCGCTGATCGGCTTGTTCAGCCTGGTCGAAAAACAGACGGCAGGCAATCTGCCGACGCGGTTGGGCGGTGCGATACTGCTTGTCTGGGCAGCCGCGCTACTAGTAGTCTCGGCATGAGGGGGAGAATTCGATGACAGATCAAAACTGGGCAATGAAGGGAGAGCTCATCCTTTCCTGCAATTGCACGGTTTTTTGCCCTTGCGTTCTGTCGCTCGGCAATCATCCGCCTACGGAAGGCTATTGCCAAACCTGGGCGGGGTTCCGGATCGATGCCGGCCATTTCGGCGAGTTCGACCTGTCCGGTCTCAATCTTGGGCTGGTCATGGAAATCCCCGGTTATATGAGCCGCGGCAACTGGACGGCGGGCCTGTTCATCGACAAGCGCGCCTCGGTTTACGCTGTGAAGGGACTGACGAAGATATTCACCGGCAAGGCCGGTGGAACCACATCGCTGCTCTCCATCCTGGTCGGACAGTTCCTCGGCGCCGAGCAGGTGCCGATCACCTACGAGACGCGTGCGAAAACACGCATCTTTCAGATACCGAAGATCATCGATGGTGCGGTGACGCCAATCACCGGCAAGGATCGCGACAAGGATACGGTCATCAGCAATTCGGAATACTGGATTGCGCCGGAAATCATCGTCGCCAAATCCGACAAGAGCAAAATGCGGGCCTTTGGCCGCAACTGGAACTTTGCTGGCCGTTCGGCCGAAATCTGCAAGCTGGACTGGCGGGGCCCGTGAGCAAGAAGACGACGGCCAGGAAAATCGCCGACCGGATTCCGCGGCCGAAGAAGAAAGTCACATGGCCTCAGGCGCGGGCGTTCTCGGTCCATCTCTTGACCGCGTCGGGCTCATTCCTGGCGTTTCTGTCGCTAGTGGCAGCAAGCGAGCAGCGCTGGACGGCAATGTTCTGGTGGCTGGGGCTGGCGCTTTTCGTCGACGGCATCGACGGGCCGATCGCCAGGAAGCTCGATGTCAAGGAAATCCTGCCGACTTGGTCGGGCGAACTGCTCGACAACATCATCGACTACGTGACCTACGTGTTGATTCCGGCCTTCGCGCTCTATCAGCGCGGCTTCATGGGCGAGCGCCTGTCGTTCCTGTCGGCGGCGATCATCGTGGTGTCGAGCGCAATCTACTATGCCGATACCGGCATGAAGACGAAGGAGAATTTCTTCAAGGGATTTCCGGTCGTCTGGAACATGGTGGTGTTCACGCTGTTCGTCATCGAGCCCGGACAATGGGTTTCTTTCGCCGTGGTCGTGGTGGCCGCCATTCTCACCTTCGTGCCGATCAATTTCATCCATCCGGTGCGGGTGAAGCGGCTGCGGCCAATCAATCTCGGCATGACGCTGCTTTGGTGCGCTTTCGGCGCGCTGGCGCTGGCGCAGGCCGCACTTGCCTCCTTCTACGACCAGATCGGCGTGCTGGGCGAGCAGGTCAGCGATTTCATCAAGTTCGGGATTACGTTCACCGGGCTTTACCTCGCCTGCATCGGCGCTATCATGCAGTTCTTCCCAAATCTCGGCGCCAAGCCGGATAAGAAAGCCTGATCCCAAGAGAGCCAGAAAATGTCCAAAGCGATCCGCATCCATGCCCATGGCGGCCCGGAGGTCCTGACCTATGAGGATGCCGATCCCGGGCAGCCGGGCTCGGGACAGATCCTGGTCAAGCATACCGCGATCGGTCTCAATTTCATCGACGTCTATTATCGCTCTGGCCTTTATCCGCCGCAGGGCGGATTTCCGCTGATCCCTGGCGGCGAGGCGGCCGGCGTGGTCTTGGATGTCGGCTCGGATGTCGACTGGCTCAAACCCGGCGATCGCATCGCCTACGCCGTGACGACCGGCGCCTATGCCGGGCAGCGTGTGATCGCCGCCGACCGCGTGGTGGAG
Source organism: Mesorhizobium sp. M0590 (assembly GCF_040320905.1). Taxonomy (NCBI): domain Bacteria; kingdom Pseudomonadati; phylum Pseudomonadota; class Alphaproteobacteria; order Hyphomicrobiales; family Phyllobacteriaceae; genus Mesorhizobium; species Mesorhizobium sp. M0590. The sequence goes on along the minus strand of NZ_JAMYQN010000010.1, from coordinate 98,706 downwards.
GTGCCCGACGGCATCAGCGACGAACAGGCCGCAGCCATGATGCTAAAGGGCATGACCGCCGAATATCTGTTGCGCCGTACATTCAAGGTGAAAGCCGGCGACACGATCCTGTTTCATGCGGCGGCCGGCGGTGTCGGGCTGATCCTCGGCCAATGGGCCAAGCATCTCGGCGCGACAGTGATCGGCACGGCGAGTTCCACCGACAAGATCGAGCTCGCCAAGGCGCATGGCTTCGACCACGTGATCAACTATCGCGAACAGGATTTCGTGGCCGGCGTTGCCGCTATCACCGGTGGCAAGAAATGCGACGTTGTCTACGATTCAGTCGGCAACGACACATTTCCAGCCTCGCTCGATTGCCTGCGGCCGCTCGGCACTTTCGTCAGCTTCGGTCAATCGTCTGGGCCGATCCCGCCCTTCAGCATCTCGTTGCTGGCGCAGAAGGGCTCGCTGTTCGCAACGCGGCCGACGCTGTTCGTCTATAATGCCAGGCGCGAAGACCTCGAGGTTTCCGCCGCCGCCTTGTTCGACGTGGTGCTCAGCGGCGCCGTCAAGATCAAGATAAACCAGCGTTACGCGCTCAGCGAGGCCGGCAAGGCGCATTCCGATCTCGAAGGGCGCCGGACCACCGGGACAACAATACTTATCCCTTAGGCGCGGCAGTTTCGGGCCGCCGACGCCGCCGTTCTTGCGAACTGCTCTTTACCGCTTGAGTTTCCGCTGAAATTCTTGAAGCTCTTTCAAGTCGTGAGGCGCTTACCGTAGAGAGCAGCCCGCGCATACGATGCTTGCGGGAACACTGAACATGTCTGGCAAACCAGATGGAGGCACCGTGAGTGCAGATCAGGACGGCGCAAAGCTGCTTGAGGTTCGCGGCCTCACAAAGATATTCGGCACGTTGACGGCGTGCGACCATGTCGATCTCAACATCGCCAAGGGCGAGATCCATGCGTTGCTTGGCGAGAACGGCGCCGGCAAGTCGACCCTGGTGAAAATGCTGTTTGGATCGCTTGAACCGAATTCCGGCGAGATTTTCTGGAATGGCCAGGCGGTCAGGATCACCAGCCCCGGCACCGCAAAAAAGCTCGGCATCGGCATGGTTTTCCAGCATTTTTCCCTGTTCGAAGCGCTGACGGCGGCGGAGAACATCGCGCTGTCGCTGGATGACGGCTCGCCGATCAGCACGATCGCGGCCAAGGCGAGGGCGCTCTCCTACAGTTACGGCCTGCCTCTCGATCCGCTATCGCTGGTCGGTGATCTGTCGGTCGGCGAGCGTCAGCGTATCGAAATCATCCGCTGCCTGCTGCAGACGCCGCAACTCATCATCCTCGACGAACCAACTTCGGTGCTGACGCCGCAGGAGGCCGATAAGTTGTTCGAGACGCTCGAACGGCTGCGTTCGGAAGGAAAGTCCATCCTCTACATTTCGCACCGGCTGGAAGAGGTCAAACGGATCTGCGACCGCGCCACCGTGCTGCGTCACGGCAAGGTGGTCGGCCATTGCAATCCGCGCCAGGAAACCGCGTCTTCGTTGGCGCGGATGATGGTCGGCAACGAGGTGCAGGCCGTGGTGCGGGCGCCGGCCGAGGGTATCGAGACCGCGCCGGCGCTGCTTCAAATCCGCGAACTCACCCGCAAGCCGGCGACCCCGTTCTCGATCCCGCTCAGGAACATCAATCTTGAAGTCCGCGCCGGCGAGGTGATCGGCATTGCCGGTGTCGCCGGCAACGGCCAGGGCGAATTCTTCGAATCCGTTTCCGGCGAGGTGCTGCAGCAGGATGCCGGCTCGGTCCGCATCCGCGGCAAGGATGCCGGCGGCCTCACCATCACCGGCAGGCGTCTGATGGGCGCTGCCTTCGTCCCGGAAGAGCGGCTCGGCCATGGCGCAGCACCGCGCATGAAGCTTTCGGAGAACCTGCTTCTGTCGCGCCACGCCACCGATGGCAAGATGTTTGTCGGCGCCGGTGGAATGGTCAAGGGCGATGCGATCCATACCGCTGCCCAGCGCATCATAAAGGCGATGGACGTGCGCAAGAGCGCGCCGGATCCGGAGGCTGCGGCTCTTTCGGGCGGCAATCTGCAGAAATTCATCGTCGGCCGCGAACTCGACCGCCGGCCGAGCGTCTTGGTGGTCAATCAGCCGACCTGGGGCGTCGACGCGGGTGCGGCGGCCCACATCCGCCAGGCGCTGATCGAACTGGCGCGCAGCGGCTCGGCGGTGCTGGTGATCAGCCAGGACCTCGACGAGCTGTTCGAGATTTCCGATGCGATCACGGTCATGCACAATGGCGAATTGTCGAAGCCGCTGCCGATAGCTGAAGCGACATTCGAGAAGATCGGGCTGCTGATGGGCGGCGCCGAACCCGGGCATGCCGAACATACGCTGGAGACGGCTTGATGCGCCTCGAACTTGTAAAACGCCCGCAGCGCTCGATGCTGTTTTCGGCACTCTCGCCTTTCATCGCTTTCGTTTTGACGATCATTGCCGGTGCCATCATGTTCGCGCTGCTCGGCGTCAACCCGTTGACTGCGTTCCGCATCTACTTCATCGAACCGATCAGCCAGGTGTGGCAGCTGCATGAGCTGGCGATCAAGGCCGCCCCCCTGATCCTGATCGCGGTCGGACTGTCGGTCTGCTACAAGGCCAACATCTGGAACATCGGCGCCGAAGGCCAGTTCATCCTGGGCGGCATTGTCGGCTCGATCATCCCCGTGCTGTTTCCGCAGTTCGAAGGCCCATTGGTGCTGCCGCTGATGCTTCTGCTCGGCATGGTCGGTGGGGCCGCCTATGCTGCAATCCCGGCACTGCTGAAGACGCGCTTCAACACCAACGAGATCCTGACCAGCCTGATGCTGGTCTATGTCGCCCAGCTCTTCCTCGATTGGCTCGTACGCGGGCCGTGGCGCGATCCGCAGGGCCACGGTTTCCCGCAGACCATCCAGTTCAACGACTCGGCCATACTGCCGGAACTCCTCCCGGAATCCGGCCGGGCAAACTGGGGATTTGTCTTCGCGCTGATCGCGGCGATACTGATCTGGATCCTGATGAGCCGTATGCTGAAAGGCTTCGAGGTCCGCGTGCTCGGCTCAAGTCCGAGGGCAGGGCGCTTCGCCGGGTTTGGCCTTAACCGCATGGTCTTCTTTGCCTTCCTGCTGTCGGGCGCACTGGCCGGACTTGCAGGGATTTCGGAGGTCTCGGGAGCCATCGGACAATTGCAGCCGGTGATCTCGCCCGGCTACGGATTTACCGCTATCATCGTGGCATTTCTCGGCCGGCTCAATCCGCTCGGCATCGTCGCCGCAGGCCTTGTGCTGGCGCTGACCTATCTGGGCGGCGAGGCAGTGCAAAGCGCGCTCGGCATCTCCGACAAGGTGGCGCGCGTGTTCCAGGGCATGCTTTTGTTCTTCGTGCTCGGCTGCGACACGCTCATCCATTACCGCATTCGCCTGACCGGCTTTTCCGCGCCGAAGCTCAAGGCAGCGCCGAAGCTGGAGGAAGCCCGCTGATGGACATCACCGTCAACATCCTCTTGACCATCGCGACGGCGGCGACGCCGCTGCTGATCGCGGCGATCGGCGAACTGGTGGTCGAACGTTCGGGTGTGCTCAATCTCGGCGTCGAAGGAATGATGATCATGGGTGCCGTCGGCGGTTTCGGCGCCGGCTATCTCACCGGCTCGCCTTGGATAGGGCTGTTGGCGGCAATCACCATGGGGGCAGTGTTCTCGCTGCTGTTCGCCGTCATGACGCTCTCGCTGGCCACCAATCAGGTGGCCACCGGCCTGTCGCTGACACTGCTCGGCCTCGGCCTTTCCGGCATGATGGGAACGAATTTTGTCGGCCAGCCCGGCGAAAGGCTGCCAAACCTCGATATTCCCGGCCTGACCGCAATCCCGGTCGTTGGCAGGCTGCTGTTCGGCCAGGATCCAATCTTCTACATGTCGATCGCGCTGACCGCCGCCGTCATGTGGTTCCTGTTCAAGACCCGCACCGGGCTCACGCTGCGCTCGATCGGTGACAGCCACACATCCGCCCATGCGCTTGGCATCCACGTCATCCGCTACCGCTATCTCTCAGTGATTTTCGGCGGCGCTTGTGCCGGCCTCGCCGGCGGTCACCTATCGCTGGTCTACACACCGCAATGGGTGGAGAACATGACCGCCGGCCGAGGCTGGATCGCGCTGGCTCTGGTCGTCTTCGCCTCCTGGCGGCCATGGCGGGTGCTGGCCGGCGCCTATATTTTCGGCGCGATCTGGGTTGGCCAGCTTCACGTCCAAGCCATAAATCTGCAGGACTTCGTCGACGCGCCCTGGTTGCTCTACAAGTTAATTGCGTTCTTAAAATCGTTTCCCTCGCAACTGCTTTCTTCGCTGCCCTATCTGGCAACCGTCGTGGTTCTCGTTCTAATCTCGCGCAACAAGCGTTTGACGATGATGAACACGCCGGCCTCCTTGGGCCAGCCATTCGTTCCGGATCGTTGACAACAAAAAGACGGAAGCTCCAAGGCTTAACTCAGAGAGGTAACACAATGAAAAAACTGCTTATTGCCCTGATGGCGACGACGGCCGCATTGTCGCTGGCGGCATCAGCCCAGGCGGCGGACAAGCTGAAGGCGTGCTGGGTCTACACCGGCCCGATCGGCGATTTCGGCTACTCCTACCAGCACGACCAAGGCCGCCTCGAGGTGGAAAAGGCACTCGGCGACAAGGTCGAGACCGCCTATCTCGAAAACGTCTCCGAAGGCCCCGATGCCGACCGCGCCTTCGAGCGCCTGGCGCGCGAGGGATGCAAGATCATTTTCGGCACGTCCTTCGGCTTCATGGACCCGGAAGTGAAGATCGCCAAGAAATTCCCCAAGGTGATGTTCGAGCACGCCACCGGCTACAAGACGGCCGAAAATCTCGGCATCTACAATGCGCGTTTCTATGAAGGCCGCTACGTGCTTGGCCAGATCGCCGCCAAGCAATCGAAGTCGGGCGTCGCCGGCTACATCGTTTCCTTCCCGATCCCGGAAGTGGTGATGGGCATAAATTCCTTTATGCTCGGCGCACAGTCGATCAACCCGAACTTCAAGGCGAAGATCGTGTGGGTGAACTCCTGGTTCGATCCGGGCAAGGAGGCCGATGCTGCCAAGGCATTGTTCGACCAGGGCGCCGATATCATCGTCCAGCACACCGACTCGACCGCTGCCTTGCAGGTGGCGGAGGAGCGCAAGCTGCACGGCTTCGGCCAGTCCTCAGACATGATCAAGTTCGCGCCGCACGCGCAGCTGACCTCGCTGACCGACGAGTGGGGTCCCTACTACATCAGCCGGGTCCAGGCGGCGCTCGATGGCACCTGGAAGCCCGACAATGTCTGGCTCGGTATTAAGGACGGCGCCGTCAAGCTGGCGCCGTTCACCAACATGCCCGACGACGTCAAGGCGATGGCCGAAGCCACCACCAAGAAGATCGCCGACGGCTGGAACCCCTTCACCGGGCCGATCGCCAAGCAGGACGGCACACCTTGGCTGAAAGAGGGCGAGGTCGCCGACGACGCCACGTTGCTCGGCATGAATTTCTACGTGAAGGGCGTCGACGACAAGCTGCCGCAGTAGGTGGTCGGAAACATATCGAACGAAAGGGCGCCGCGCGGCGCCCTTTTCATTTTGGACGGAATATCAGACTGCTGAGCCGTAAAGGTCGTAAGCGTCGGCGCGCTCGATCTTGACCGTGACGATGTCGCCGGCGCGCATTGGCCGCCGCGACTGGATATGGACCGAACCGTCGATTTCGGGCGCGTCGTATTTCGTCCGGCCCTTGGCCGAATTGCCATGCGCCTCGTCGATCAGGACCGGCAGGCGCTTGCCAATTTTCTTGGTTAGCTGCGTTGCCGAAATCTTCTGCTGGCGCTGCATGAAGCGGTGCCAGCGGGCTTCCTTGATCTCCTGCGGCACTTGCTCGAGGCCGAGCTCGTTGGAGCGGGCGCCTCTGACCGGCTCGTATTTGAAACAGCCGGCGCGGTCGATCTTGGCCTCGTCCAGCCAGTCGAGCAGCATCTCGAAATCGTCATCCGTCTCGCCGGGGAAGCCGACGATGAAGGTGGAGCGGATGGCAAGGTCCGGGCAGATGTCGCGCCAGCCGCGAATACGCTCGAGCGTCTTTTCGCCATGAGCGGGCCGGCGCATGTTCTTCAGCACCTGCGGCGAGGCGTGCTGGAACGGAATGTCGAGATAGGGAACGATCTTGCCTTCGGCCATCAGTGGGATGACGTCTGCGACATGCGGGTAGGGATAGACATAGTGCATGCGCACCCAGACACCGAGCTTGCCCAGTTCTTCCGATAGATCGAGGAATTTCGCCCGCACTTCGCGATCGCCGAACATGCTGGTCTGGTATTTGATATCGATGCCGTAGGCGCTGGTATCCTGCGAGATGACGAGGATCTCCTTGACCCCGGCCTTGGCCAGCTTCTCGGCTTCGCGCAACACGTCGGCCGCCGGCCGCGATACGAGGTCGCCACGCAGCGCCGGGATGATGCAGAAGGTGCAGCGGTTGTTGCAGCCTTCCGAAATCTTGAGATACGCATAGTGGCGCGGCGTGAGCTTGACCCCTTGCGGCGGCAAAAGGTCGATGTGGGGATCATGGCTCGGGGGGGCAGCCTCATGCACCGCCGCCATCACGCTTTCATAAGCTTGTGGTCCGGTGATGGCGAGGACGTTCGGATGTCTTTCACGGATGACGTCCGGCTCGGCGCCGAGGCAGCCGGTGACGATAACTTTGCCATTCTCCGAAAGTGCGGAGCCGATGGCGTTGAGCGATTCGTCGCGAGCCGAATCGAGGAAGCCACAGGTGTTGACGACGACCAGGTCGGCGCCGTCGTGCTTGCGGGCGATCTCGTAGCCTTCGGCGCGCAGGCGGGTGATAATGCGCTCCGAATCCACAAGGGCTTTCGGGCATCCAAGGCTGACGAAACTGACTCGAGGGGCGGACATCTAAGCTTTTCCGGATTTTCAGGATTGGCGGCGCAGTATCACACTTGTCGCGGCATTGGTATGGGCAGCGGCTGCGGCGAAACGCAACCGCCAGCGTCGCCGAAGGCTCGCCGAAGCTGAAAGGCCGACCGATGAGAATTCGAGTCGGCGTGTCAGCTCACCGCACTGCTGACATGCGGCAAGACTTCCACCGCGCCCCGGTAGATCATATCGAGTGCGACATAGAAGATGATCAAAAGGCCGATATAGGCGATCCAGCGATGGCGGTGCAGCAGCTTGGCGATGAAGCTCGCGGCAAGGCCCATCAGCGCGATCGACAGGACGAGGCCTATCACCAGCACCTGGAAGTGATCGCGCGCCGCGCCGGCGACCGCCAGTACGTTGTCGAGCGACATCGACACGTCGGCGATGACGATCTGCAATGCCGCCTGACCCAAGGTCTTCTTGCGCGCCTTGCCGGCCACCATATCATCGCTGTTGATATCGGAATTGGACAGCGCTTCGGTCGCCTCCACCTCGTCGGCATACGACGTGCGCAGCTCGCGATACATCTTCCAGCACACCCACAGCAGCAAGATGCCGCCGGCCAGCAGCAGGCCGACAATCTGTAACAGGGTGACGGTGATCGCAGCAAAACCGATACGCAGCACCGTCGCCGCCACCACGCCGATGAGAATCGCTCTCTTGCGCTGCTCGACCGGCAAGCCCGCCGCGGCCAAGCCGATGACGATGGCGTTATCGCCTGCAAGCACGAGGTCGATGGCGATGACCTGGAGCAGGGCAGAGAAGCCCGCGGCAGTGAAAATTTCCATCGACTGGAAGTCCCTTGCTGGTTGGCCGACCGTTCGCGTCGAATGCCTGGAGGGCCTAACGTGTATGGTTCCCGCGCGTCAAGGGACTGGTTGGAACAAGGCCGGCAATATACAGAGTTTGCGACGATCGGCCCGAAACACCGGCAAAATGCGGCCACAGGTCGCGAATGCCTAGTTATAGAGATTGTATTTGGGCCAGTCGCTTTCCGGAATTTCATCACCGATCCGATAGCGGAGCTGCAGGACTTCCATATGGTCCGGCGCTGTTTCGCATTTGAATTTCAGCCGGTACCACTGTCCCTTGCTGCGAAACGCAGCACCCGGGCTCTTGATCGCATCGGCGCCCATTTCGGGCGTCGCAAAAGCGTAGGCGACGACACGATCGGCTTTGTATTTGTGGTCGTCGCGGGTAATCCGGTCGAGAATTTCGGCGTCGCATCGCTGCTCCAGCCGGGTTTGCGGATCGAGTTTCAGCAGGCCGGCGCGCAATGCGCTGTCCATTGCGCTGGCCGGCCAAGCCACTATCGTCCATGCGAGGACCGCAGAAAATAGTTTATTCATGGGCGGGAGAAGCACCATATTCGGGCGGAGAAATCAACCCGACGAAGCGCGGCTGCGCGGCGGGTGACAGTCTTCGCTTTGTGGCAGGTTGTTGATTACGCAATAGTATCACCGGTACTTTGGTATCGTTGCCACGATCAGCACCTGTCGCATTTCAGCGACGCGAGAGGTGGTGCGCTGCATGGGGCAGAGCGGCGGTTCTCCCCGAAGCGGACCGGCCTGTTAGACCCAGGCAGTCGAGAATCCGACGAGCGGAAAACTCGACGTCATGCCTGCAGGATTGAAGAAATTGGCCGGATATGGCGGAGGGAGTGGGATTCGAACCCACGGTGGGCTTGCACCCACGCCGGTTTTCAAGACCGGTGCCTTAAACCGCTCGGCCATCCCTCCAAGGTGATTTTTCAATCACTTAGGATATCGCGAGAGGAGCGGGTTCGAGCTGTCGGTACCGGATTGGCACCAGGACGTTCCCCGACCGGTTCGCGCTCCATTCCTGTAAAGCCGCATTCAACGCCAAGTCAACCGTGGCGGCCGCACCTTTCGGCGCGATCCAGGACGGTGAGCAGCGTCATGGCGAGCTGTGTTTGTGCTGAGTGTGGAAAATCGTTTTTAAAACCCGCACGGACTATTAATCGTTGAGCGCTGATATGTGGAGCGCATTAGGCACATGTAAGTAAATCGTATTCTGGAGTTGATTTTGGCCGTACTTGGCGCTCTCCCGCCCGGTCTTCGCTGTAGACCAATCCGCGAAACCGACTGGGAGGGAGTGGTTGATTGCCTGTGCAGGGGCTTTCCGGCGCGTAACCGGAGTTACTGGATACACGCTCTGACCCGTTTGTCGCAGCGTCCTGCGGTTGCCGAGTTCCCACGATATGGCTTTGTTTTGGAGCATGCCGGTCGGATCGTCGGCGTTGTGCTCACCCTTTATGCTCGCTACCAGGGGCCAGAGGGCGACGAAATCCGCTGCAATCTTTCAAGCTGGTCAGTCGATGCAGAATTCCGTCCTTATGGCGCCATGTTGGTTGTGGCGGTTCTCAAGCGGAAGGACGTGACCTACACGAACATTTCGCCGGCACAAGCGACATTGAAAGCCAACCGGGCGCTAGGCTTTCGGCTCTTCTCCAGCGGACAATTTACCTTCTTGCCGGCTTTAAGTTTGACGCAGCGGTCATGTCGCGTAGTCGAAGTGCGTCCCGATCTCCCGGAATTGGCGATGCTGCCCGAGAGTGAGAGGTACATACTCTCGGAACACGCCGCGCTGGGCTGCCTGTCGTTGATCTGCATTTGCGACGGAGCAGCGTTCCCCCTGGTATTGATGCCGCGCCGAATGTTGCACGGTGTTATCCAGTGCCATCAGGTCATCTATTGCCGCTCGCTTGCGGATTTGAGCCGCTGCGCCGGTGCGATGGGGCGCTTTCTCTTGCGAAGCGGAATCCTGGTTTGCTTTGTCGACGCCAAGGAGCCGATTCCAGGTTTGGTGGGATGGTACCGGCCCAACAAGGGGCTGAAATACTTCAAAGGTCCCAGACCACCCGCACCTGGAGATCTGACGTTCACCGAACTTGTGATATTCGGTCCCTGAATCTGCGCTCGCAGACACGCCAAGCCAGGGGCAAAGTGCGCCACGAACGGCGTTTCTGATCGATAAGCGATGATTTTCATGCCGATCAGCGAGGCGGTCCGTGCCACAATCTCGCCCGGTTCCGACCACAATCGGTTAATACGGTGATAAACAATTCCTGCGCACAAAAAGGATTGGGGTAGGGCGTCGCCGGCGTTTCTGGAGTGGGTGCTTTGGCATCGCTGACGTTCATGCTGCGGTGCCTTCGTCGATGCTATAGGGGATAATCAAAATATGCAGACCACGGCGCGCCCGCGTCTTCGTCGCGCTTCCGCTTTCGCGCTGTTTGCCTTGTCGGCAGCCTTTCTTGCAGCATGTGCCGGGCCGCAGCAAAAGGCGATGGTCAACAAGAAACCTCGCTCCAAGGAATATTTTTCCGAAGCCGAATACGGCGTGAAAGCCAGCCCGCGCGTCATGTTCAAGACGTCTCGCGGACGCGACCAGCTCGGCAAGCCCTATCAGGTGCGCGGCAAGTGGTATTATCCGAAGGAAGACAAACGTTACGCCAAGGTTGGCCTCGCATCCTGGTACGGTGAGGCCTTCCACGGCCGGTTGACCGCCAACGGCGAAGTCTACGACATGGCAGATCTGACGGCGGCGCATCCGACCATGCCGCTGCCGAGCTATGCGCGGGTCACCAACATGAAGACCGGCAGCTCGGTGATCGTGCGCGTCAACGACCGCGGACCCTATCATGATGGACGCATCATCGATGTGTCGAAGCGCGCTGCTGAAATGCTCGATTATGCCAACATCGGTACGGCCGAGGTGAAGGTCGAATATGTCGGCCGTGCGCCGCTCGAAGGCAATGACGGGCAGTATCTTGTGGCTTCGTATCGTCCAGGCAACAGGGCGCCGGATCCGTCGGACGGCCTGCCCAGCGGTGTCATGGTCGCGATGAATGGGCCGTCGCCAAGCCTGCCGGTGAGCGCTGCTGCCGTGCCGTTCCCCGGTCAGCTGACGAATTCCGGGCAGGGATCCGATGCAGGGCCTGTCATGGCAGTGCAAGCATCTGCTTTGGGAGACATTGTACTGCCCGATTTCGGCCCGATCGTGCCGGAGCGCCCGGAGATCAACCTGCCGGCGCAATCGCCGTTCACCGTGGCGTCGCTGTCTTACGCGGACGAGCGCGTGCAACGCGCCTCCAACGCGTTTGCCGAGCTGGATGGCGCCGGCATGTCGCCCGCCGAAATTCTTCAATCGTGGAAGCGGCAAGCTCCTCCAGCCGGTCCGCCAACGGACTATGTCGCGGCGGGTTCATTCGAGAATGCCGCCGAAGCGGAGCGTGTGGCGGCCCAGCTTTCCAGCTTCGGCAAGACCGAGATCCAGCGCTCGGAACTTGAAGGCAAGGACTGGTACTCGGTCAACCTCTTTGCCGACGGTCGTGGCAGCCTGGACGAGATGCTGCAGGCAGCGTGGTCGCATGGTGCGCCGGATGCGCTTGCGGTACGCAACTGAGCTCGGGGCTGCCTGGTTTTTTCGTGCGCGATTGATACGCCAGGCAAAAGCCTGATAGCTTCTGCCAACCTGCAAAAGCGCCGGCTCACTGGGCGAACCTGATGAAATTTTTTCAGCCTTTCACTGGGCTCATAACGCTCTGCCTGCTGATGCTCTCGCTTGTGCCGGCCTCAGCACAGCTTTTCGAGACCAAGGCCGCGCAGGCCTTCATGATCGATGCCGAAACCGGAACCGTGCTGTTTTCCAAGGACGCCGACAGGTTGATCCCGCCGGCCTCGCTGGCCAAGCTGATGACGATGGAAGTGGTCTTCGACGCCATCAAATCAGGGCGCATGACGCTCGAAGACACCTTCGTGGTGAGCGAGAACGCCTGGCGCAAAGGCGGCGCTCCTTCGGGGACATCGACCATGTTCGCCAAGCTCAAGTCGACGATCCGGCTGGAAGACCTGATCCAGGGCGTGACCGTGCAGGCGGCCAATGACGGCTGTATCGTCATCGCTGAAGGGATGGCCGGGTCCGAAGCAAACTTCGCAGCGCAGATGACCGAGCGTGCCCGCCAGATCGGCTTGCAGAAATCGACTTTCGTCAATTCCACCGGTCTGCCGGCCGATGGGCAGCAAACGAGCGTTCGCGAACTCGCGCTTCTGGCGCTGCATATCTGGCGCAACTACCCGGATCTCTACCGCTATTACGGCCAGAAGGATTTTACCTGGAACAAGATTTCCCAGAGGAACCGCAATCCGCTACTGGCCATGGACATAGGCGCCGACGGGCTCGCGGTCGGTGCCAGCGAGCAATCCGGGTTCGGCATTGTCGGCTCGGTCAGCCACAACGGCACAAGGGTGATCGCGGCGATGAGCGGCCTGGCAAACGACCGTGAGCGTGCTGAGGAAGCGCGAAAGCTGATTGACTGGGGCGTTCGCTCCTTCGAGAAGACTGAAGTATTCGCCAAGGACGAAGTGGTTGGCGAAGCCCAGGTCTTTGGCGGCGCCAAGTCCGGTGTCGCGTTAAAGGCAAAAGGACCGGTGCAGATCTTCCTGCCGATCACCAACCGCGACAAGCTCACCGCCAGGATCGTCTATGACGGACCGGTGGCAGCGCCGGTGGAGGAGGGGCAGCCGGTGGGTACGCTGCGCGTCTGGATCGGCGATACGCTGAGCCAGGAGACGCCGCTGTTTGCCGCCGAGTCGATCGGTGTCGGTTCGCTGCCGCAGCGCGCGCTGGGCGCCGCCAAGGAACTGGCCGTCGGCTGGCTGCGTTAGCACCGTCGCGGTGGACCTTTTTTCCCGCCGGGACTATACGGTCCCCGAAGTATGGACAAAGGCTTTGGCGCGCGGATTTTTCATCACTTTTGAAGGCGGCGAAGGAGCAGGCAAGTCGACGCAGATCGAGCGGCTGGCAAAGAAGATGCGCGCCAAGAAATACGATGTGCTGGTGACACGTGAGCCGGGTGGCTCGCCGGGCGCGGAGGCGGTCAGGCATGTCCTGCTTTCAGGCGCAGCCGAGCCGTTCGGCCCCAAGATGGAAGCGCTGCTTTTCGCCGCTGCGCGTTCCGACCATGTCGAACAGGTCATCCGGCCGGCAGTCGAGCGCGGTTCGGTCGTGCTTTGCGATCGTTTCATGGATTCCTCGCGCGTCTACCAGGGCGTCACCGGCGGCCTCGACCCGGCATTCATGGACGCATTGGAGAAGGTCGCCATCAACGGCATGGTGCCGGACATGACACTGATCTTCGACATCGACCCCGCCGAGGGCCTGAGGCGCGCTACCGCCCGGCGGGGCAGCAGTGACGGACCGGACCGCTTCGAGAAAGAAACATTGGCCATCCACCAACGCCGGCGCGAGGCGTTTCTCGCGATCGCCTCAGCTGAACCCGAACGCTGCGTTGTCGTCGATGCCTCAGCCGACCTAGATGCGGTGGAGGATGTCGTTACCGCCGCGGTCTTCGCGGCTCTCGAGAGGATGATGCCGGCGCAAAGAAGGCAGGCGGCGCCAGCATGATTTTCGAACGCATCGCGCCCGAACAGCACGATACGCTGGACGGGGTGCCCGAGCCATCCGAGACGCCGCGTCTTGTCGGTCACCTGCAGGCGGCCAACATGCTCGCCACCGCTTACCGCTCGGGAAAGCTGCCGCACGCACTGATCTTTGCCGGACCGGTTGGCATCGGCAAGGCGACGCTGGCCTTTCACCTGGCGCATCATCTGTTGAAGCACCCGGCCTTCGAGCAGGCGCCGGAAAGCCTTGCCGTTCCAGATCCGGCTTCGTCGCTGTTTCGACAGATCGCCACCGGCGCGCATCCTTCGGTGCTGCATCTTACACGCCCGGCGAACGACAAGACCAAGAGCTTCAAGACAGTGGTCACGGTCGACGAAATCCGCAAGGTCAGCCGTTTTCTGTCGCTGACCTCGCACGACGGCAGCTACCGGGTGGTTATCGTCGATCCCGCCGACGACATGAACACCAATGCTGCCAATGCCTTGCTGAAGAATCTTGAAGAGCCACCCGCGCGCACCTTGTTCATCCTCATCGTCCATGCGCCGGGCAGTCTGCTGCCGACGATCCGGTCGCGCTGCCAGATGGTGCGGTTGGCGCGGCTAGATGCCGAGAGCTTGATGACGGTTCTGGAAGGCATCGAGCCGCCGCCACCGGAGGATCCTGGGGCGCGCGCGGCGCTGGCGGAGCGGGCAGGGGGCAGCGCGCGCAATGCGATCCTGTTGACGCAGTATGGAGGGCTCGAAATCGCCGCCACCCTCGACGCCCTGGTGATGTCCAAGAAGATAGATGTCGCAGGCGCCTACCGTCTTGCCGAGGCGGTCGCCGGCCGCGACCAGGCAATCCCGTTCGAGATATTCAATCGCCGCGCGCTTGATCTGCTGTCGGCCGGCGCCAGCCAGGCCGCGCTCGCCGGCGATCTCGCGCGGGCCAAAACGCTGTCGGATACTTGGCACGAGGCTTTGAACGCTATATCTGAAACCGAGACCTACAATCTCGACAAAAAGCAGCACGCCCTGACCATGATCGACCGCCTGAATTCTGCAATGCGAATGTGACGGCCGCTGGCGTGGCTTTGAAGCCCCTGAGTATTGATCCCAATCAATCGCAGGAACTTCGAAGCCACCACATTGGCGTCGGATGGCAATTGCCGTTTCGATGCGATATCTCACCGCGACATCTTTCATTCAGACATTCATGACGGCTCATCCATGGCACGCGAAAAATACTACGTCACGACGGCTATTTCCTATCCGAACGGCAAACCGCATATCGGCCATGCCTACGAGTTGATTGCCACCGACGCGCTGGCCCGCTTCCAGCGGCTCGACGGTAAGGACGTCCTCTTTCTCACCGGCACCGACGAGCACGGCATCAAGATGCTGCAGACGGCGAAGAGAGAAGGTATTTCAGCGCGCGAGCTGGCTGACCGCAACTCGGCCGATTTCGAGCGCATGGCCGTCGCGCTCGATGCCTCCAACGACGATTTCATCCGCACCACGGAAAAGCGGCACTACAAGGCCTCGCAGGCGATCTGGAAGGCGATGGCCGCCAATGGCGACGTCTATAAAGGCGGCTATGCCGGCTGGTACTCGGTGCGTGACGAAGCCTATTACGGCGAAGAAGAGACCGAGGTGCGTGCCGACAATGTCCGCTATGGGCCGCAGGGGACGCCGGTCGAATGGGTCGAGGAAGAGAGCTACTTCTTCCGGCTGTCGGCTTATCAGGACAGGCTCCTTGCACTTTACGAAAACCAGCCCGATTTCGTCGGTCCTGCCGAGAGGCGCAATGAGGTGATGAGCTTCGTCAGGTCCGGCCTGAAGGACCTATCGATCTCGCGCACCACGTTCGACTGGGGCATCCCGGTGCCGGGCGACGAGAAGCATGTGATGTATGTCTGGGTCGACGCCTTGACCAACTACATCACCGCCGCCGGCTATCCGGATCCGGCCAATAAGAGATGGTCGTTCTGGCCGGCAAACGCGCACGTCATCGGCAAGGACATCGTCCGCTTCCACGCGGTCTACTGGCCGGCTTTCCTGATGTCGGCTGGCATCGAATTGCCGAAGCGCGTGTTCGCGCATGGTTTTTTGTTCAACCGCGGCGAGAAAATGTCGAAGTCGGTCGGCAACGTCATCGACCCGTTCGCGATGATCGAGCACTACGGCCTCGACCAGGTGCGCTATTTCTTGCTGCGCGAAGTGCCGTTCGGCCAGGACGGCAGCTACAGCCATGATGCGATCGTCAACCGCACCAATGCCGACCTTGCCAATGGCCTCGGCAATCTGGCGCAGCGCTCGCTGAAGATGATCGCCAAGAACTGCAGCGGCGCGGTGCCAAAGCGCGGCGAACTGACCGAAGCCGACAGCGCCATCCTCGACCAAGCGGTGGGGGCACTCGCCGTCGCGCGAAAGGCGATGGCGGATCAGGGCATCCATTTGGCGCTGGCGGCGATCTTCGGAGTGGTGGCCGAAGCTGACCGCTATTTCGCCTCTCAGCAACCCTGGGCGCTAAGCAAAAGCGATCCAGAGCGTATGAAGACAGTTCTGTGGACGACGATCGAAGTCGTCCGGCGCGTGACGCTGCTCTGCCAGCCCTTTGTTCCGGGGTCGGCTGCTAAGCTGCTCGACCTGCTGGCGGTGCCGGCAGACAACCGTGACTTTGCGCATGTCCACGCCGACTATGCGCTGGTGCCCGGCACGGCATTGCCCGCGCCGGAGGCGGTCTTTCCGCGTTACGAAAAGCAGGACGCGAACGCCTGATGCTGGTCGACAGTCACTGCCACCTCGACTTTCCGGATTTCGCCGAAGAGCGGGCGGCCATTGTCGCCCGCGCCCTAGCGGCCGGCATCGGCCGAATGGTGACGATCTCGACGAGGGTGAAGCGATTTAACCAAGTGCTTGAGATTGCAGAGACTTTCGATGAGGTCTATTGCTCGGTCGGCACCCATCCGCATAATGCGGCCGAAGAGCTTGACGTCACTGTCGATGATCTGGTGCGGCTCTCTGCTCATCGCAAAGTGGTGGCGATTGGCGAGGCCGGACTCGACTATTTCTACGATCATGCGCCGCGCGACGCACAGGCGCAGGGCTTTCGCACCCACATCGCTGCGGCGCGCGTGACCGGTCTGCCGCTGGTCATTCATTCGCGCGACGCCGACGACGACATGGCTGATATCCTCGAAGAAGAAACGGGGAAGGGCGCCTTCCCCTTCATCCTGCACTGTTTTTCGTCGGGGCGCCGGCTGGCCGAGATCGGCGTGGCGCTCGGCGGCTACGTCTCGTTTTCCGGCATCCTGACCTTCAAGAACTCCGCCGAGCTGCGCGCCGTCGCCGCCGATGTGCCGCGCGACCGTCTGCTGGTCGAAACCGACGCGCCATACCTTGCGCCGATCCCGTTTCGCGGCAAGCGTAATGAGCCCGCCTATGTCGCGCATACAGCCAAGGTGCTGGCCGAGACGATCGGCTTCAGCGAGGCCGAGATCGCTAATATCACCACGGATAATTTCTTCCGGCTGTTCAGGAAAATGCCGCGCCCGAGCGCGCCGGGCGCCTGACGCATGAGCGACCGGTTACGTCTTACCATCCTCGGCTGCGGCTCATCGCCGGGCACGCCACGCATCACCGGCGACTGGGGCAATTGCGATCCCGCGAACCCCCGGAACCGGCGCACGCGCACCGCAGCGCTCGTCGAGCGGATCGCGGCGAGTGGCGCCCGGACCACGGTCGTCATCGACACCGGCCCGGATTTCCGCGAGCAGATGCTGCTGGCATCGGTCAAGCGCATCGATGCGGTGGTCTATACACATCCGCATGCCGACCATATCCACGGCATCGACGATTTGCGCGGCTTCGTGCTCGAGCAGCGCCACCGGATCGACATCCATGCGGATCAGGCTACCATGCTGCGCCTACGCGAGGCGTTCCGCTACTGTTTCGAAACACCGAAAGGCAGTTCGTATCCGCCGATCGTCAACGCCCATATCATCGACCACCACAGGCCGGTGGTGATCGCAGGCGAGGGCGGCGCCCTCACCCTCGAACCGCTGCTGCAGCTCCATGGCGACATCACCTCGCTGGGTTTCCGCATCGGCGGGCTGGCCTATTGCCCTGACGTCAGCGACTTTCCGGAGGCGACCGCCAAGCGTTTGCGCGGGCTGGACATGCTGGTCATCGACGCGCTGCAATACACCGTCCATCCGAGCCATCTGTCGCTTGGCCAGGCGCTTGGCTGGATCGAAAGACTGGCGCCGAAGAACGCGGTGCTGACGCATATGCATGTGCCACTCGACTACGCTACGGTAATGGCCGAGACGCCGGCCAACGTCGAGCCTGCTTATGACGGCATGACGATCGAAATCCCTTACGAATCAGCGTGAAAGACTAAGTTTTTACGGCCTGGGTTCCCGAGTTGGATCTCGCGAGGTGCTATCTTCACGTCACATCCAATCGGCCAAGCTAGTTCCATAATCTATCTTATGCGACTACGCCTATAGCATCCGTTGGCGGCGAGATCGGGCGGTCACTCTTAGACATTCGCGACAGCGCTGTGGGGCAACGGGCATGCTAGGGTTGCGAATCATGAACACACTCCCACTGCTTGCAAGTCTTGCCCTCACCCTCGCCTGCGCGCTCACTGGCGCGCGAGCGCAGGACTTTGATCGTGCGCCAGGCGAGAACGACCTGGCTTTCGCCAAACGTGTTGTTGGGTTCGCCGACAATGCTGATCCGCACACCACAGCCGTGAGCTGGAACGGCCTCCAGACACTCTTCGTCGATTACCAGACTACTGAGGAATATCCGGAACGCCCACTCGTCGCGCTACAACGGCTAGCTGACAACAGATATCGCGCAATCCAGGTCACGATCGGTGAACAAGAGGGCGACACACCGGACATAGCGCTCGGCCTCGCCAACGCCGACCACGACCCGGCAAAGGAACTGATCGTGATACTTTCCTGGGCTCAGATGCACTACGATGTCGAAGGGACGCTCTACGAAGTTCGCATCTTCGATGGCCCCAAGCCAGGCCAGAAGGCGCTGACTCAATTGAAAGCGAGCCGGAAGTTCGATACCACATGCGACTGCCATTGGCGCGACGGCGCAACGAAGCACTTCCGCTTCAAGACGATCGCGGCGGTCAAGGCTGAACTGAAGCGCCTGGGCTATTAGCCGCCGGCGGACGATCGCGGCGGTCAAGGCTGAACTGAAGCGCCTGGGCTATTAGCCGCCGGCGAGGGCTCGCTTCCCGGATGTTGCCCTTGCCACCTCGCCGATGCTGACCCGCAATCGTCACCAGCGCCAGCACAGGCACAGGCTGGGTCGCTCGTCAGAACTCCATATCACCGAAGTCACCGCCATTATCGGAGCTGGAATCGCCTGCCTGATCGGCTTCGTCCGGCTGCGGCGTCGGCTGTTCAGCTGCCTTCGCTTCGCTGCCGCCAAGCACGCCGGCGATCGCGTTGCCGAGCAGCACGCCGCCCGCCACGCCCATCGCGGTCTGCGCGGCGTCGGCAAGAAAACCGCCGCCTGCCCGTTGTGGCGTGTCCTGCGGCCCTTCAGTTGCAACGGAGGCGGTGCGCCCTACCCGCGGAACCGAGCCTGAGCGCCTGCCGCCGCTGCGGCCGAAGAAGCCGCTGAGCGGTCCACCGCCGGCCGGCTGCCGCGCCTGCTCCTCCAGTTCTTCTATGCGCGCCTGAGCTGCGTTCAGGGCCTGCTCCTGCACCACGATCGTCTGGGCCATGTAATATGGCGCCCCAGGCTGCTGGGTGATCTGGTCCTGGATGAAGCGCTCTGCTTCGGCATCGCGCGGCGGCGCCTGGCGCTCGGCGCTTGCCAACTTCTCGAAGAGCTGTCCGATCGCTTGCTGATCGTTTCTGTCCAGGATGTCCAACTCCGGTCTTGGTTCAACGCCGGCTATTCGCGCTCGCCGGTGAAGTTCAACAGCAGTTGGAAGATGTTGATGAAGTTCAGATAGAGCGAGAATGCCCCGAAGACAGCGAGTTTCTGCTGTGATTCCGCGCCGAAGTTTTCCGCATACTGCTCCTTGATCGTCTGGGTATCCCAGGCGGTGAGGCCGATGAAGACGGCGATGCCGATCACAGAGATCGCGAATTGGAGCGCGGTCGAGCCCAGGAAGATATTGACGATGCTGGCGATCACCACGCCGATCAGGCCCATGATCAGGAACGACGAAAACTGCGTCAGGTCGCGTTTGGTCGTGTACCCGTAAAGGCTGGTCGCGCCGAACATGGTGGCGGCGATGAAGAAGGTGCGTGCGATGCTGGTGCCGGTAAAGACCAGGAACACGGAAGCCAGCGACAGGCCCATGACCGCGCAGAATGCCCAGAACATCGCCTGGGCGCCGCCTGCCGACATCGCCTGCATCCGAAACGAGAACAAGAGCACAAAGGCCAGCGGGGCCAGCATCACCACCCATTTCAGCGGTGTGGAGAAGATCGGCACGTAAAGAGCGGGCGTGGAAGCCACCACGAACGCGATCACGCCCGTAACGACGAGGCCAAGGCCCATATAGTTATAGACGCGCAGCATGTGCCGGCGCAGGCCTTCATCGTAGACGGCTCCGGCTCGGGCTCCGGCCCCGATATATCCGAGATTGTTCATGTGGTTCTCCTTCTTGCAGGTCGATCAGTAAAGCGTTTTGGCGAGGGCTTCGGCCGTGCGATCGAGACCGCCGACATCGCTGCGTCCGACGACCGCGTAGGCGACCTCGCCGATCTGGAAATAAGCCGAGGAAACTTCGCCCGAGGGAACGACGGTCGGCTTGACGACGTCGAATGTTCCGGGCCTGATCGCGAACAACGAGACCAGCCCCATCTCTTTCGTCTCGATAGCCATCTCGACGCTCGGTCCGAATTGCGATGGATAGATCTGCACGTCACGGACCGTCCAGTCCGCTGGCAGCGATGGCATCACGATCGCCGTCGCGGCGCGGATTTCGTCGGCATTGTAGCCGGGTGCTTCGGGTTGCGACGACATCGCCTCGCGTACGAGCGTCGTGCGGTGCGCCCGGACCGCGTCCTCCACATAGGCCGGCGGATGGGTCGAAGCGACGACTTCCGTCACCGATATCGGTCCGATGAGCCCGTTCGCAAGCCAGCCGGCAGCGACGAAGACAGCGACTGCCGCAACTCGCTGCAAAGCACCAAGGACGCGGCCGCGCGCCAATCCCCGCTCCAGCCGCCGTGCAGCATCGGCCGTCGCGGGCCGCGCCATGCCTTTCGATCCGGCAAGCGCCACGCGCAATTCGTCACGCATCCGTAAGTCGAACATCACCCGCGCGGCGGCGTCCGGGCGGGCCGAAAGGAACGCCTCGA
Source organism: Mesorhizobium sp. M0590 (assembly GCF_040320905.1). Lineage (NCBI taxonomy): Bacteria > Pseudomonadati > Pseudomonadota > Alphaproteobacteria > Hyphomicrobiales > Phyllobacteriaceae > Mesorhizobium > Mesorhizobium sp. M0590. The sequence goes on along the minus strand of NZ_JAMYQN010000010.1, from coordinate 77,950 downwards.
CCTCGATGCGACGAGCCACGTCCAGCTGATCGTCGACATAGGCGTCGAGATCGGCGTCGGTCACGGGATCGCGCAGTTGGTTCATGATCCACCTCCGACGATCTTCAGATGGCCTTTCACGCGTGCCGGCACCGCGTCCTCCATCTCGCGCAGGGCCGCACGCGCCCTGCCGATGCGCGACATCAGCGTGCCAAGCGGCACGCCACTCACCTCAGCGGCCTGGCTGTAGCTAAGCCCCTCGATGGCGACGAGATGCAACGCCGAACGCTGCTCCTCCGGCAATTCGAAAAACGCTTCGCGCACCTGCGCCAGACGGACCGAATGTTCCTGCGGAGCCTGGACATTCGCCTCGGCGAGATAGCCGGCCTGTTCGATGCGCATTGCTTCGGATTTGCGGGACCGCAGACCGTCGATGAATGCATTATGGACGATCGACAGCAGCCATACGCGAAGATTTCCGCCGGAGTGGAAGCTGCCGCGTCGCTCATAGGCACGCACCAGCGCATCATGCAGCAGATCCTCTGCATCGGCGCTGTCGCGCGTCAGCGAGCGTGCATAGCGGCGCAGCGAACCGAGCTGTCCCAGAATATCGAAGCGTGGCATCGGCCGTTTCATGTCCTGTTTACGGAGCAGGTCGGGATGTTAATCCCGCTCTCCCCGAAATTTTCTTACGGCTCGCCGCGTTCTCGTCCTGGGAGATATCGGGCCCGCTCTCGCCCGCCAGATAGTATCGGCCGCCCTCGAGGCAAACCGGCGCCGAGTTGGCGCATATGAAACTGCTGGCAAAGTACGGCCGGTTTGCGTATCACTCCGCCGCCAACGGAACCTTATCGATGTTCGAAAATCTCCAGCCCGCGCCTGCCGACAAGATCCTGGCCTTGATCGGTCTCTATCGCGCCGACCCGCGTCCCGACAAGGTCGATCTTGGGGTCGGCGTTTATAGGGATCGCGACGGCAAGACGCCGGTGATGCGCGCGGTGCGCGAAGCCGAAAAGCGGCTGCTGCAGGGCCAGGATACCAAGACCTATCTCGGCCTTGCCGGCGATACCGCCTTCAACGCGGCGATGGCCAGGTTGGTGTTCGGCCCAGCCGCCGACATGACGCGCATTCGTGCGGCGCAGGCGCCGGGCGGCTCCGGCGCGCTGCGGCTGGTTGCAGAGCTGCTGAAAAGGACCCGCACCGACGCGATGGTCTGGCTGTCGGATCCGACATGGCCGAACCACATGCCGGTGATGCGCGGCGCTGGCCTGCAGACACGCGAATATCCCTATTTCGACGCTGCTTCTGGTGCGGTTCGCTTCGACGACATGCTGAATGCATTGAGAACCGCGAATCCCGGCGACGTCGTATTGTTGCATGGCTGTTGCCATAACCCGACAGGCGCCAATCTAGACATCTCGCAATGGGCTGCCATTGCCGATCTTGTCGTTGAGCGCGGCCTGCTGCCCTTTGTCGACATCGCCTATCAGGGCTTTGGCGAGGGACTTGATGCGGATGCCGCCGGCTTGCGCCTTCTGGCGGCAAAAGTTCCGGAAATGGTCGTTGCCTCCAGCTGCTCGAAGAACTTTGCCGTCTATCGCGACCGAGTCGGTGCAGCGCTGATCATGGCGAAAGACGGCGCGCAGGCGGATTTGGCGATGGGCCAGATGCTGTCGGCGGCGCGCGCCATGTATTCGATGCCGCCGGACCACGGCGCGGCGGCGGTGCGCATCGTGCTTGAAGACCCCGCATTGCGTTCCGACTGGGAGGCAGAGCTTGAAGAGATGCGGCTGCGCATGCTGCGGCTGCGCGTCCAGTTCGCCGAGGCGCTGCGGCGGCAGTCCAACTCCGACCGTTTCGATTTCGTCGCCAGCCATCGCGGCATGTTTTCCCGGCTTGGCCTGTCGGAAGCGCAAGTCGAGCGGCTGCGCGCCGAGCATGCCATCTACATGGTCGGCGACAGCCGCATCAACGTTGCCGGCCTGCCCGAGGACGGCATGGATGCGCTCGCCAAGGCGATAGTCTCCGTGCTCGACTGATGCTTTTGCTAACTAGGATCTTCCGGAAACCGGCTTCCACTTTCGTATCATGGTCTGGCGGCCCATCTGTGGACAAGGCACCCTCACCGGCTGAAGCCGTTGGCCGCACAGCCGTGTACAGGATAGCGTTTCCCAGATGAAACCCTCGAAAGACATTTCCCGACTGATCGAGATCATGGCAGCGCTGCGGGCGCCGGAAACCGGTTGCCCGTGGGATATCGAGCAGGACTGTTCGACAATCGCGCCATACACGATCGAGGAAGCCTACGAAGTGGCGGACGCCATTGCGCGCGGCGACCTCGACGATCTGCGGGATGAACTCGGCGATCTCCTGCTGCAAGTGGTCTACCACGCGCAAATGGCCGAGGAGGCCGGCGAATTTTCATTCGGCGATGTAGTCCAGGCCATCACCACAAAAATGATCCGCCGCCACCCCCATGTCTTCGGCGACAACAAGGCGCGCAGCGCCGGCATGGCCAAGGGCATGTGGGAAAAGATCAAGGCAGAGGAAAAGGCGGAGAAGCGCAGTGCTCGCCTCACCCGTGGGCTCGACCCGGAAGACCATGGCAAGGGCTTTCTCGACAGCGTGCCGGTTGCCCTGCCCGCACTGACCCGAGCGCTCAAACTGCAGGAAAAGGCCGCCCGCGTCGGCTTCGACTGGAGCGAGGCGGCACCGATCCTCGAAAAGATAGAGGAGGAGATCGGCGAATTGCGAGAAGCGCTGGCCAAAGGCGACACTGCGCCGATCAAGGACGAGTTCGGCGACATGCTGTTTGCGGTCGTCAATCTCGGCCGGCACCTCAAAATTGATTCCGAAGCGGCACTCAGCGGCACCAACGAAAAATTCCGGTCGCGCTTCCACTATGTCGAGCGGACGCTGCAAGCGTCGGGAAACAGCCTCGAAGAGGCGACGCTGGACGAGATGGAAGCGCTCTGGCAGCAGGCAAAAAGCGCGAAGTAAACGCCTCTACCCGTTGTTTTGACGGCGCAATCGGCTTTCGATCTCCTGCCGAGCGTTGTGTGTAGCCTTGAGCGCGACGGTTACGCTGCCATCCTCATTGTCGTCGCGCGAGATGATGTCGCCGTTGCGGTAAAGCCAGTCGACGACGCCGAGTTGGTCGGGCTTGAGTGTGACGGTGAACGTCTCCAGTTCGCCCGACATCATCGTCTCGATGATCGCCTTCAGCGCATCGATGCCCTCGCCGGTTATCGCCGATATGGCGATCGGCGGTGCCTTCTTGCCGTCAGCACCATCGGCAAGCAGCCGCGCCCGGTTGCCCTCGTCGAGCCGGTCGATCTTGTTCCATACTTCAATGACGCGCTTGCTATCGCGGGCATCGACGCCGAGATCGGCAAGGATGCGCTCGACATCTTCGGCCTGCGCGGCCGTATCGGGATCGGAGATGTCGCGCAGATGAATGACGAGGTCTGCCTCGACCACTTCCTCCAGCGTCGCCCTGAAGGCCGCGACCAGATGCGTTGGCAGGTCGGAAATGAAGCCGACCGTATCGGAAAGGATGATCGGCGTGCCGTGCGGCAGGCGCACGCGGCGCAGCGTCGGGTCGAGCGTGGCAAACAGCATGTCTTCGGCCAGCACCCCTGCTCCGGTCATCCGGTTGAACAGAGTCGACTTGCCGGCATTGGTGTAGCCGACGATCGCTACCACCGGAAATGGCACCTTCTTGCGCTTGGCGCGGTGCAGGTCGCGGGTGCGGCGCACAGTTTCGAGCTCGTGCTTCAGCTTGGTGATCTTGTCCTGCAGCACACGCCGATCCGACTCGATCTGGGTCTCGCCAGGGCCGCCGAGAAAGCCGGCGCCGCCACGCTGGCGCTCGAGGTGGGTCCAGCTCCGCACAAGGCGGCCTTTCTGGTAGTTGAGATGGGCAAGATCGACCTGCAGCGTGCCTTCCTTGGTGCGGGCGCGCTCGCCGAAAATCTCCAGGATCAGCCCGGTGCGGTCGAGCACCTTGGTGTTCAACTCTTTTTCGAGGTTGCGCTGCTGTACCGGGGTCAGCGGATGATCGACAATGACCACTTCCGCGTGGCCCTCTTTGACGATCTCAGCGAACTCCGCCACCTTGCCGCTGCCGAGCAAGGTCGCCGGGCGTGGATCGTTGACGGTCACCACCGCCGTGTGGACCAGGTCGAGGTCGATCGCGCTGGCGAGGCCGACGGCCTCGTCGCGACGAGCCTCGGCGGAACGGGTCAGGCGGGGGCGGTTGGTGTCGTCGTCGCCACGAGGCTGCCGGGTAAGCACCGGCACGATAACCACCGCCCGGGTCGGGCCGTTGGCCTCTGTCCCGGTCTGATGTGCTGGTTTTCCGCGAACGCTGCGGTCCGCGTCTTTCTCACGTGCCAATCAGGCGCCCTGGCTTTCCTCACCATCGAACATCTGAACCGGCTGGCTCGGCATGATCGTGGAAATAGCGTGCTTGTAGACAAGCTGGGAATGGCCGTCGCGACGCAGCAGAACGCAGAAATTGTCGAACGAAGTGACCACGCCGGTCAGCTTCACGCCGTTGATGAGAAAGATGGTGAGTGGATTTTTGCTCTTGCGAACTGAATTCAGGAACAGGTCCTGAAGATTTTGCGATCGTTCCGCCATTGTTCTTGTCTTTCGCCGATCCCCTTCGGTTTGCAGGCCAATGCGCCAAATTAGCCGGCACATGTCAAGCACGCAAACACCATCTTGCCGTCAGTAACGACAAGCAGAACGAGATATATTGATGTTCATTCCATCTGTGCGGTTATCAGGCTGGACTTTTTTCCGCAACGTCAAAAAAGGCCTGCCGTAATGAAACTGTTAGCGAGCCCGGGTGGCCGTTGGCGACGGGAGCGCCATCGATCGCCACCACCGGCATGGCAATCGTGGTCGCGGAACTGATGAAAACCTCGCGCGCGGCCTTGGCTTCGGCCACCGAAAAACCGCGCTCCTCGATCTTCAGGCCGAGCTTGGCGGCCACGTCGAACAGGGTCGTACGGGTGATGCCGCGCAGGATGCCGTGCTCGGCCGGCCGCGTCACCAGCACGCCATCCCCGGTGATGATCCAGGCGTTCGACGATCCACCTTCCTTGACGGTGCCGTCGACATCGACGAACCAGGCCTCCTGAGCGCCGGCTTCCTTGGCTTTCTGCTTGGCCAGCACGTTCGGCAGCAGGCCGACCGACTTGATATCGACCCGATCCCACCGGTTCTCCGGCACTGTGATAACCCGGATCCCGCTCTCGGCCCGCTTCGCGGCAGCTGCAGGATCGGCTTTTTTGGCGGTCACCACCAGCGACGGCTTCGTGTCCGCCGGCGGGAAGAAAAACTCGCGGCTGGCGACGCCGCGTGTCACCTGGACATAGACCAGGCCGTCGACGACATGGTTGCGGCGCACCACCTCGCGCATGACGAGCGGCAGCACGCCGCGCGTGATCGGCCAATCGATCGAGAGTTCGGCAAGTGAGCGGTTCAATCGGGCGAGATGGCGCGGCATGTCGACGATGAAGCCTCGTGCCACCTCGCAGACCTCGTAGACGCCATCGGCGAATTGATAGCCACGGTCCTCGATATGCACGGAAGCTTCGGCGTGAGCGACGTAGCGCCCGTTCACATAGGCAATGCGCGGCATGGCTAATCCCTGAGAGAAGTCCAGCTTTCTTATGCGATTCCAAGACCGCCGTAACCGATAATTGCGTGGGCCACGACTGGTTTGACTGTCAGACGCCCAGCGACTTCAGCTTGCGGTGCAATGCAGAGCGCTCCATGCCGATAAACTCTGCCGTCTTCGAGATGTTGCCGCCAAAACGGTTGATCTGGGCAATCAGATAGTCCTTCTCGAATTGTTCGCGCGCTTCCCGCAGCGGCAGCGCCATTATGTGCTGATCGGATTTGTTTGGAGTGCGCGGCATGACGTCGCCGATCTCGGCAGGCAGGAGATCGGCGGTGATCGGCGCATCGACATCGTCGCCGCGCGCGAGGATCATCAGCCGCTCGACATTGTTGCGCAACTGGCGAACGTTGCCCGGCCAGTTATGCGCCTGCAGCACCGCCAGCGCGTCGTCGCCGATGCGGCGCGGCTTGATGCCGGCCTGGCGAGCGATCTGCTTCATGAAATTGTCGACCAGATAAGGAATGTCCTCGCGACGCTCGGCCAGTCCCGGCACCATGACCGGAACCACGGCCAGGCGATGATAAAGGTCCTCGCGGAAACGGCCGTCGGCGATCATGGCTTCCAGGTTCTGCGAGGTCGACGAGATGATGCGCACGTCGACCTTGACCCGCTTGGTGCCCCCTACCCGCTCGAACTGCTGTTCGACCAGCACGCGCAGGATCTTGTTTTGCGTCTCGCGCGGCATGTCGGCCACTTCATCGATGTAGAGAATGCCGCGATGGGCTTCCTCCAGCGCGCCGACCTTGCGTTCGACGCCGTTCGATTCGGTGCCGAACAACTCGATCTCCATACGCTCAGGCGTGATGCTGGCGGCGCTCAGCGTCACAAACGGTGCACTCTTGCGCGCCGACAGTGCGTGGACGGCGCGCGCCGCCAGTTCCTTGCCCGAGCCGGAGGGGCCGATAATCATGACGCGGCTGTTGGTCGGCGCGACGCGCTCGATGGTCTGGCGCAATTGGCTCATTGCCGATGACATGCCGATGAGGTCGAAAGTCTCGCCGCTGCGCAGCTTGAGATCCGAAACCTCGCGTCTCAATTTGGAGGTTTCGAGCGCCCGTTCGGCAATGAGGATCAGCCTGTCGGCCTTGAATGGCTTTTCGATGAAATCATAGGCGCCGCGGCGGATGGCCGAGACTGCCGTTTCGATATTGCCGTGGCCCGAGATCATCACCACCGGCAGGTTCGGGTGCATCGTCTTGATCTCGTCAAGCAAGACAAGGCCATCGAGCCGCGAGCCCTGCAGCCAGATGTCGAGGAAAATCAGCCTGGGTGCCCGGTCGGCAACCGCCGCAAGCGCGCTGTCGGCGTCAAACGCCGTGCGTGTTTCGTGACCTTCGTCGCTCAGGATACCGGCGACGAGTTCGCGGATGTCTTCCTCGTCATCGACGATGAGAATATCAGACGCCATTACCGACCTTTTCAGTTTCTTTTTCGTGTTCCGTCTTGCCCTCGCCGCGTACCGGAACGGTGGCGGCAACCGGCAGGATGATGCTGATCATTGCACCCCGCCCATCGTGGAAGTCCGCTGGTGCATCGTGCAATTCGAGTCGCCCGCCATGGTCCTCCACGATCTTCTTGACGATAGCGAGGCCAAGCCCGGTGCCTTTCTCGCGTGTCGTCATGTAAGGCTCGAGCAAGCGCTGCCGGTTTTCGCGCGGCAAGCCCCTGCCGTTGTCGATGACGTCGATTCGAATCGCGCCATTCTGACGCCCGGCTTGAATCCGGATTATGCCGTGCGGACGATCCTCTGCATCAAGTCCGTCGATGGCTTCGGCAGCATTCTTGATGACGTTGCCGAAAGCCTGCGCCATCAGCCGGCTGTCGAACGTGCCTTTGAGCGGCTCATTGCCGAAGACGCGCTCGAAAGTGATGTCGGCCCGGCTCACTTCGACCAGGAACGAGGCTTCGCGCAACGAATCGCGCAGATCGATGGCCTTCATTTCCGGTTTCGGCATGCGGGCGAACGCCGAGAACTCGTCGACCATGCGGCCGATGTCCTCCACTTGCCGGATGATGGTGTCGGTGCATTGATCGAAAACCTCACGGTCCTCGGTGATGACCTTGCCGTAACGGCGCTTGATACGCTCGGCCGAAAGCTGGATCGGCGTCAGTGGATTCTTGATCTCGTGGGCGATGCGTCGCGCCACGTCGGCCCATGCGGAGGAACGCTGTGCCTGGACCAGATCGGTAATGTCATCGACTGTAACGACGTAGGATTTATCCTCCGAACCGTCGTCGCCGGCTTCGATCGTGATCTGTACGTTGAAGGTCCGTTCAGTGCCGGCACGATAGAAGGTGACCTGTTCGCGATAGACCGGCTTGCCCGACTTGCGGCCGATCTCGAAGACGCGGCCGACATGCGGCAGCACGGCGGAAAGGTTCTGCCCAAGCGCTGCCGTGGCGGATATGGCCAGCATCGTTTCGGCCGAACGGTTGACGATGGTGACGATGCCATATGGATCGACGCCGATGACCCCGGCGGTGACGCCGGCAAGCACCGCCTCCGAAAAGCGTCGCCGCTCGTCGATCAAATCCTTGGCCGACAGGATCTCGTTGCGCTGCGATTTCAGCTCCATCAGCATCTTGTTGAAGGTGTCGCCGAGCGAGGCGACGTCGCCGTCGGAGGGGCGGACTGGCACGGCCACATCGAGATTGCCGGTAGCGACCTCGTCGGCCGCGCCGATGAGCTGACGAATCGGCCGCACCAGGCGGTCGGCCACCGCAATGCCGGTCCAGATGGCGGACAGGATGATGATCAGCGTCAGCGACAGATAGGGAAGCGCGAAAGCCACTTGCGAGGTGCGGCGATTGTCTTCGAGACCGCGATATTCGGCGGTGTTGGATTTGACGATCTGCCGCGCCTTTATCACCTCGGGATCGACGAGGCGAATGGTGTAGAGATAGAGGCCGTCGATCTCGCGCAGCTTGACGATGGCACCCATGATGTTGCGGGTGCGCGGTTCTATCAGCACCGGCTTGCCGTCGGCAGCGCTTGCCACGGCGCCCTCAGGCGGCTCCGGCATGGCAAAGTCCGCGTCGGTCTTGGCGCTCATAACGAAGGAACCATCGGGCTTGATGAGTGCTGCGTGCGCCAGCGAGCGTCCCACCGCCTCCTTGTTCATGAGGTCGAGAAAACCGGTACGATCGAGGCCGTAAAGCGTGCGCGAAGCGTCGAGGTCGTAAGCCATCGACAACGTCGTGCCCTGAAGATTTCGCGCGTTTTCCTGCACATAGGCGTCAGCGATAGACAACGACGAATTGACGATCGTCTTGGTGCGGATCTCGAACCAGCGGTCGAGGCCGATGTCGAGCGTGATCGACGCGATGATCGCCACCATGATCGCGGGGATGGCCGCGACTAGCGCAAACATCGCCACTATGCGCACATGCAGGCGCGACGCAGCCTTGCCATGCCGTCGTGCCATCAGGATGCGATGCACCTCGCGGCCGACCAGCAAGATCAGAAACAGCACGAACGCCGCATTAAGCGCAATCAGCGCCAGCGTCGTCCTTGCGTCGGGCGTGATCGGCGTGGCGCCAACGAGAATGGCGAAGGAGATCGCCGCCGTCACCAGCGCACCGGCAATGGCGACCACGCCCGGCAGCGCAAGCAGCCGGCGACCGTCTCGCGCGCCCGTATTGCTGAAAAGCGATTTGCTCAGTGTCGGTGCGTGCAGGGCCATGTCGCCGTCTAGAGCCAGTGATTGCGTCGGATGTATGCAACGCATTGTGGCGATTATGCAACAAGTGTGGCCGAGACGGAAATCTTTCGGCAATCGATCCCCTGGAAAGCGCTCGTAAAGGGATTCGTCTAGACCTGCCTGGACGATTTGTAGACGTTGACGCCGAGTTCGCGAATCTTTTTGCGCAGCGTGTTGCGGTTGAGCCCCAGCAATTCCGCAGCCTTGATCTGGTTACCGCGCGTTGCGGTCATCGAGGCGAGGACCAGCGGGTATTCGACCTCGGAGAGGATTCGCTGATACAGCCCGGCCGGGGGCAAGTCGCCGGCAAACGAGGCAAAATAGCGTTGCAGGAAATGCTCCACCGCCTGGCCGATGGAAAGGTCGTCGGGAATGAGGTTGCCGCCACCTGGAACGACAGGCCTTTCGCCGGTCTTCAATTCCGCCTCGATGATCTCCGCGGAGATCTCGTCCTGCGAATACAGTGCGGCCAGCCTGCGGATGAGATTTTCGAGTTCGCGCACATTACCGGGCCATGGGTAGCGCTTCATCAGCTCGATGCCGCCGGTGGAAATGCGCTTGGTCTGCAAGCCTTCACTGACGCCGAGCTTGAAGAAGTGGCGGACGAGGTCCGGAATGTCCTCCGAGCGCTCGCGCAGCGCCGGCAGCCTGAGTGGCACAACGTTCAAACGGTAGAACAGGTCCTCGCGGAAAAGCCCCTGATTGATCAGCGTGCGCAGGTCCTTGTTGGTGGCAGCGACGATGCGCACGTCGGTCTTGATCGGCGTGCGGCCGCCGACCGTGGTGTATTCGCCCTGCTGCAGCACACGCAGCAGCCGCGTCTGCGCTTCCATCGGCATGTCGCCGATCTCGTCGAGGAAGAGCGTGCCGCCTTCGGCCTGCTCGAAACGGCCAGTGGAGCGGTTCTGTGCGCCGGTAAAGGCGCCCTTCTCGTGCCCGAATAGTTCCGATTCGATCAGGTCGCGTGGGATCGCCGCCATGTTGATGGCGACGAAGGGGCCACCACGACGACGGCCATATTCATGCAGCGCGCGCGCCACCAGTTCCTTGCCGGTACCCGATTCGCCCGAGATCATCACCGTCAGGTCGGTCTGCATCATGCGCGCCAGCATGCGGTAGATGTCCTGCATGGCCGCCGAGCGGCCGACCAGCGGCATCGTTTCAGGCGGCTCGTCGGCACGCGTATCGATCTTAGGCCGCCGCGGCTCGGAAAGCGCGCGGTTGACGATGTTGAGCAGCTCCGTCAGGTCGAACGGTTTCGGCAGATATTCATAGGCTCCGGTTTCGGAGGCCCGGATCGCAGTCATGAACGTGTTCTGCGCACTCATGACGATGACCGGCAGTTCCGGTCGCGCCTTCTTGATGCGCGGTAGCATGTCGAAGGCGTTCTCGTCGGGCATGACAACGTCGGTGATGACCAGATCGCCCTCGCCCGCCGCCACCCAGCGCCACAGCGTCGAGGCATTGGAGGTGACGCGCACGTCGTGACCGACGCGCGAAAGCGCCTGGTTGAGGACTGTGCGGATGGCCGCATCGTCGTCAGCGACGAGAATATTGCCGCGAACGGTCATTTGCGGTCTCCTTCACCGTCGTCGTCGGTGCCAAACTGAGTTTCTTTCCACGCCGGCATCAGGATACGGAAGGTGGTCCCGCGCGGCGTCGATTCGCATTCAATGATGCCGCCATGCTCGCCGACGATCTTTGCGACCAGCGCCAGACCGAGACCGGAGCCGTTCGGCTTGGTGGTGATGAAGGGATCGAACAGGATCGGCAGGATATCCTCGGAGACACCCGAACCGTTGTCGCGCACGCAGAATTCCAATGGCAGCGACACGCGGTCCTGCGTTCCGGGCACGGAAACACGGATGCCCGGGCGGAAGGCGGTCGACAGCATGATCTCGCCCTGCGGATCGCTGCCGATCGCCTCGGCGGCATTTTTTACCAGATTGAGGAATACTTGGATGAGCTGGTCGCGATTGGCAAAGACCGGAGGCAATGATGGATCATAATCCTCTAATATCTTGATCCTCTTGGCAAAACCGTTCTTGGCGATTGCTTTAACATGGTCGAGCACGACATGGATGTTGACAGGGTAGCGGTCGATCGGCCGCTCGTCCGAAAACACCTCCATGCGGTCGACCAGCGAGACAATGCGGTCGGTCTCGTCGGTGATCAGCCTGGTCAGTGCGCGATCCTCGTCGGACGCCGACAGTTCAAGCAGCTGCGCGGCACCACGAATGCCCGACAGCGGGTTCTTGATCTCATGGGCAAGCATCGCGGCAAGGCCGGTGACCGATCGCGCCGCGCCGCGATGCGTCATCTGCCGGTCGATCTTGTCGGCCATTGAGCGTTCCTGGAACATTACCACGACGGAGCCTGGAAATTCCGTCACAGGCGCGACGTAGAGATCGACCACCTTCTCGATGCCGAGCCGCGGCGACGACACGTCCACCCGGTATTCGTTGACTGGCGCCCGGCGCTCGCGCACCTGGTCGACAAGCGTCAGCAGCGGGCTGCCGAAAGGAATGAGCTTGTGCAGCGTGTTGCGGGCGAGCATCGTGGCGCTCGACCGGAAAAAATCCTCGGCATCGGCATTGGCGAAGGTGATGAAACCTTGCGGATCGACCATGATCACCGGCCGGCGAATGGTGTTGAGCACAATATGCGCGGCGTCCGCCATATCCGTGCTCTGTGTGACGGTGGCGTTCATGCCGCACTCCGCAGGTTTGCCGCCTCGGGAGCGCTTGAGAACATGTCGCGCAGCAAGGCAACGACACGCCCAGGCTCGAAGGACGTGAGTATGGCCTTGCGCCGGTCGTCGCTTGTCGCGGCGTGGCGGTCGAGATACCAGCCGAGATGCTTGCGCGCCTGGCGCAATCCGCTTTCCACGCCATAGAGCGTCAGCATGTCTTCGTAATGGCCAATGACGTAGTCGCCCAGCGCTTGCGGGCTGGCCGGCATGCCGGCTACCCGCTCGGCCAGCGCGGCCGCTACAATGCTGCCGGCCGTCCAAGGCGCGCCATAGTGCGCGCGGCCGATCATCACCGCGTCGGCGCCGGACTGGTCGAGGATCGACGCTGCCTCCGCCGGCGAGCCGACATCGCCATTGGCAACGACCGGGATCGAGACGGCCTGCTTGACGCGTGCGATGGCACGCCAGTCGGCCTTACCCTGATAGAACTGGCAACGCGTGCGGCCGTGTACCGTCACCATCTTCACCCCGGCCTGCTCGGCGCGTCGCGCCAGCATCGGCGCGTTGAGCGCGCCTTCGTCCCAGCCGAGCCGCATCTTGACCGTGACCGGCACGTCGACCGCGCCGACTACCGCTTCGATCAGCGACAGCGCGTGGTCGAGGTCTCGCATCAGTGCCGAACCGGCATAGCCGCCCGTCACCTTCTTGGCCGGACAGCCCATGTTGATGTCGATGATGTCGGCGCCTTCGCCGGCTGCGATTCGCGCGCCCTCGGCCATGTGCCCCGCCTCACGGCCGGCAAGCTGGACCATGTGGACAGGCAGCCCGGAATGACGGATGCGCAGGCCCGAGCCAGCCCTGCCCTTTGCAAGCTCCCCGCTCGCCACCATTTCCGAAACAACCAGCCCGGCGCCATGCGCATGGGCGCGCTGCCGGAACGGTTCGTCGGTAATGCCCGACATCGGCGCGAGAAACACGCGGTTGCGGATTCTCACGCCACCCACATCCAGCGGCGAAGCCAATTTGGTCACATCAGGCATGCACAAAAACCAAGCACCTTCGGTTGCTGCACATTCTCTAGCCAGAATGATGGCAATGTGCAACGCGCAATGTCGTGATATTAAGGCGCATTTGGGAAAATACGGATCGCCGCACCGCATCAATCCTGGGTCTTCCGAAAGCGATACCACTTTTCGGGATCATGCGCTAAGCGTCTCGGCATGAGAGATGTCAACGAAAAGCAAGCTGCGGACGACAAGGTCGCGGTGGTCATCGTTGCCGCCGGCCGCGGCGCGCGCGCCGGACAGGCCAAGGGGCCGAAGCAGTACCAGCAGATTGGCGGCGGCGCCGTTATCGCACGCACGCTCGACGCCTTTCTGACGCATCCGAAAATTGGAGCTGTCGTCGTTGCTATACATGCCGAAGACGACGCGCTTTTCCGCCGCGCCGCCGGCGCGAACGCCGACCGTGTCGTCGCGGTGATCGGCGGTACGTCACGCCAGGAGTCCGTCCGGCTTGGACTGCTGGCGTTGAGAAGCCATGCGCCGGGCCGGGTCCTGATCCATGATGCGGCTCGGCCGTTTGTCGATGCGGAACTGATAGACCGTACGATCGCCGCCATTGAAGAGCGCCAGGGAGCGCTGCCTGCTTTGCCCGTTGCCGATACGCTGAAGCGCGAAACGGCCGAAGGCATGATCGGCGAAACAGTGTCCAGGGCCGGGCTCCATGCCGCACAAACACCGCAAGGCTTTCCGTTCTGGCCGATCCTGGCCGCGCACGAAAAGGCTCATCATCTGGGCAAGGCGGATTTTACCGACGATGCGGCAATCGCCGAATGGGCGCATATTCCGGTGAAGATCGTTCCCGGCTCGCCGGACAATGTCAAACTGACCTGGGCACGGGATATTGCAATGGCGGATCAGCGGCTTTCCAGCGCCCCACGTTTTCCCGACATCCGAACCGGCAATGGCTATGACGTCCATGCGTTCGAGCCCGGCGACCATGTCACCCTGTGCGGCGTCGCCATTCCACACGACAGGAAGTTATCCGGCCATTCGGATGCCGATGTCGGTCTCCATGCCTTGACCGACGCCCTGCTGGCCACCTGCGGCGCCGGTGACATCGGCACGCATTTCCCGCCCTCCGACCCGCAGTGGAAAGGGGCCGCTTCACGCATCTTCGTCGAACACGCGGTGAAGCTGGTGCGCGAGGGCGGCGGGCGCATCGCCAACGCCGACATCACCCTGATCTGCGAGGCGCCGCGCGTTGGCCCGCATCGCGAGGCCATGACCGAAACGCTTTCTGCAATGCTGCGAATTTCGCGCGACCGCATCTCGATCAAGGCGACAACCAATGAGAAGCTCGGCTTCGTCGGCCGTGAGGAAGGCATAGCGGCCATCGCGACCGCCAGCGTTGTATTTCCAGGGGATGTCCCCGAGTGAGCAATAGCGATCTCGCAGATGCCCTGCTTCAGGCCTGCCAGCAGCGCGGCATCATGCTGGCGACGGCGGAGAGCTGCACCGGCGGCATGATCATCGCCGCGCTGACCGACATCGCCGGCTCTTCCGCGGTGGTCGATCGCGGCTTCATCACCTATTCCAACCAGGCCAAGACCGAGATGCTCGGCGTCTCGGCCGCTACGCTCGAAGCGCACGGCGCGGTCTCGCGCGAGACTGCGGTGGAGATGGCGGCCGGGGCCTTGGCGCATTCGCCGGCCGGTCTCGCGCTGGCGGTGACTGGCATCGCCGGTCCGGGCGGCGGCTCGGCGGAGAAACCTGTCGGCCTGGTCTGGTTCGGCGTTGCCGTGGCTGGCCGGCCGGTGGTCAGCGAATGCCAGCTGTTCGCCGACAAGGGCCGTGATTTCATTCGCCGGGAGACGGTCCGACATGCGCTTGAACTGGGTCTGCGCGCGCTCGCCGCGGATCAGGCTGTCGATGGCGCGCCGTAGATGATTTCGGCACGTTTCTCGAACGCCTCGGAGAACATGCGGAAGGCGCGGTCGAACATGGTTCCCATGAGCGCACCCAGAATGCGGCTCTTGAACTCATAATCGATAAAGAAACAGACGTTGCAACCGCCGCCGTCCGCCGGGTCGAAGCGCCAGACATTGCTGAGATATTTGAACGGGCCGTCGATATATTTGACGTCGATGGCGTTCTCGTCAGGCTTCAGCAGCACCTGCGTGGTGAAAGTCTCGCGGATCGCCTTGTAGCCGATGCTCATGTCCGCGATGAGCAGGGTGCGTCCGTTGCGTTCCTTGCGCGAACGAACCGTAAGTGCCTCGCAAAGCGGCAGGAATTGCGGATAGGATTCGATATCGGCAACCAGAGCGAACATCTGTTCCGGCGTATGCGCGACGCGGCGATGGGCTTCGAATTGTGGCATGAAACCAGTGTGTTAGGCGGACTTCCTGAGAAACGCTTCGCGCGCCGCGCGCAACCTGGCAAAGTCGTCCCCGGCATGGTGCGACGAGCGCGTCAGCGGGCTCGACGCTACCAGCAGGAAGCCCTTGGTCCTGCCGATCGTCTCAAAGGACTTGAATTCCTCCGGCGTGACGAAGCGGATCACCGGATGGTGCTTCTTCGACGGCTGCAGATATTGGCCGATGGTCATGAAGTCGACATTGGCCGAACGCAAATCGTCCATCAGCTGCAGGATTTCGTTCCGCTCCTCGCCAAGGCCGACCATGATGCCGGACTTGGTGAAGATCGAGGGGTCGAGTTCCTTGACCCGCTGCAAGAGCCTGATCGAGTGGAAATAGCGCGCACCCGGCCGAACAGTCAGATAGTTCGACGGAACGGTCTCGAGATTATGGTTGAAAACGTCCGGCTTGGCCGCCACGACGATCTCCAGTGCACCGTCCTTGCGCAGGAAATCGGGCGTCAGGATTTCGATCGTCGTCGACGGGGTTGCTGCCCTGATCGCACGGATGACATCGGCAAAATGCTGGGCCCCGCCATCGGCGAGATCGTCGCGATCGACGGAGGTGATGACGACATGGCTCAAGCCCATTTGCTTGACCGCATGCGCGACACGCGCCGGCTCGTCGGGATCGAGTGCGGTCGGGATGCCGGTGGCGACATTGCAAAAGGCGCAGGCCCGCGTGCAGATCTCGCCCATGATCATGAAGGTGGCGTGCTTCTTCTCCCAGCACTCGCCGATATTGGGGCAGCCCGCCTCTTCGCAAACCGTCACCAGTTTGTGAGACTTCACGATTTCGCGCGTCTCGGCATAGCCTTTCGACATCGGCGCCTTGACGCGGATCCAGTCAGGCTTGCGCAGTACGTCCTGATCCGGCTTGTGCGCCTTTTCGGGATGCCGCAGGCGCGGCGCATTGGCAATCGTGTCGAGGACGGTGACCATGTGAAACCCGGCTCATTGGCAAGCGCTTGTCCAGCGCTCGCTCTACCCACGTCATCTAGGACTTTTCGGCGAAAAGAAAAAGGCCGCGATCACGCATGCCGCGGTGGCCTTTTTCGCATAGCAAGTGCCGACAGAGGTTAGCGGCGCACCAGTCGTCCGACCGCAATCAGAATGCAGGCGCCGATGAAGCCGGTGATCAGATAGGCTATCCAGCCGACGCCGAAGATGCCGATGTTCAGGGCCTGCAAGATGGCGTTCAACACGATTGCGCCGACAATGCCGAGAACGATGTTCATGAGGATGCCGGTATTGCTCTTCATGACCATCTCGGCGAGCCATCCCGCCAGGCCTCCGATGATGATGGCTGCAACCCAGCCCACGCCGTTCATTTCCATATGCCCTCTCCTTGTATGATGGATGATGCCTGCGAAACGAATTGCTCTGCCGTCGAGTTCCTTTGTGTCTTCCGTGTGAGACTCGCCCAACTAATTTATCATGCATTCAGTGCGCGGCCATAGGCGTCGAGCACACTCTCCTTCATCATCTCCGACAGCGTCGGGTGCGGGAAGATCGTGTGCATCAGCTCCTCCTCGGTGGTCTCCAGATTCATCGCCACGACGAAGCCCTGGATCAGTTCGGTTACTTCTGCGCCGACCATGTGGGCACCCAGCAACTGGCCGGTCTTCTTGTCGAAAATGGTCTTGACGAAGCCTTGGTCCTCGCCGAGCGCAATCGCCTTGCCGTTTGCCGCGAACTGAAAGCGGCCGACGCGGATGTCCTTTCCGTCGGCTTTCGCTTTGGCTTCCGTCAGTCCGACCGAGGCGACTTGCGGATTGCAATAGGTGCAGCCCGGGATCTTCAGCTTGTCGATGGCATGCACGCCGGGGAAATTGGCGATCTTTTCCACACAGACCACGCCCTCATGCTCGGCCTTGTGGGCGAGCATCGGCGGTCCGGCAACGTCGCCGATGGCGTAGACGCCCGGCACATTGGTCTTGCCGTAGCCGTCGACGACGACGCAACCGCGGTCCGTCTTCACGCCCAGCGTCTCGAGGCCGAGGTTCTCGATATTGCCTTGTACGCCGACGGCCGAGATCATGCGATCGGCGGTGATCTTCTCGACCTTGCCGTCCTTCATCTCGACATGCGCGGTGACCGAGTTAGTGCCCTTCTCGACCTTGGTCACCTTGGCTTCTAGGATGATCTTCATGCCCTGCTTCTCGAACTGCTTCTGCGCGAATTTCGAGACCTCGGCGTCCTCGACCGGCATCACGGCCGGCAGCAGTTCGACCACCGTCACCTCGGCGCCCATGGTGCGGTAGAACGAGGCGAACTCGATGCCGATGGCGCCCGAGCCCATCACCAGCAGCGATTTCGGCATCTCTTTCGGCACCATCGCCTCGAAATAGGTCCAGATCAACTTGCCGTCAGGCTCGATGCCAGGCAGCGCGCGCGGCCTGGCGCCGGTCGCCAGGATGATGTGCTTGGCGCTATAGGTGCCCTCGCCCTTGACGCCCTTGGGCGCCGGCGGCTGCGGCTCCATTGGCTTCTTCGACGATTTCGACACGACGATCTCGCCAGGTTTGGTCAGCTTGGCTTCGCCCCAGATGACGTCGACCTTGTTCTTCTTCATCAGGAAGCCGACGCCGCCGTTGAGCCGCAGCGAGACCTTTCGCGAGCGATCGACGACGGCGGCTGTGTCGACCCCGACCTTGCCATCGATCTTCAGGCCGTAGTCCTTCAGATGATCCGAATAGTGCATGATCTCGGCGGAGCGCAGCAGCGCTTTGGTCGGAATGCAGCCCCAGTTGAGGCAGATGCCGCCCAAGTGCTCGCGCTCGACGATCGCCGTCTTGAAGCCAAGCTGGGCCGAACGCACTGCAGTGACATAGCCGCCGGGGCCGGAGCCGATGATGATGACGTCGTAGTTCTCAGCCACGGCTTTCTCCTTCACAATTCCAACATGAGGCGCACGAGCGGCGCCAGCGCTTGCCCGACGTTCCGCGTGTTTTCCGCGTCCAGGTGGACGCCGTCGAGCGGCGTGGTTTTGGCCACCGTGCCGGCATCGAAGAAGCCGCAGCCGGCCTCGTCGGAAAGGGCGGAATATTGCGGCGCCAGCCGCTTTGACGCGTCATCGCCGCCGGCGAACATTTCCTTGAACTCGGCGTTTTCCGTGCGGCTGACTACGGGCGGCGCGACGATCAGGATCTGCGGCGCCGGCCAATCGAACGGGTAATCGTGACCGCGCACGATATCGATCAGGCGTTGCATGCCTTGCTTGGCCGCGACCGGATTACCATGAATCCACGGCTTCATATCGTTGGCGCCGAGCATGATGACGATCAAGTCGATCGGTGCGTGCGTCGTCAGGATTGTTGGCAACAGCCTTGCGCCATTGCGGTCCGCCCCAGCCAAGTGATCGTCGAAGGCGGTGGTTCGGCCATTCAGGCCTTCGGCGATGACCTCGACGCCGCTGCCCAATGCCGCCTGCAGCACGCTCGGCCAGCGATCTTCCAGCGGATGCCGGCCAAGGCCTGCCGCGTCATAGCCCCAGGTAAGCGAATCGCCGTAGCAGAGGACCGTCTTCATGTGCCTGCCCCGCCGAAACCTGGTTGCGAGCGCGCCAATCGCCAGCGCACGAAAAGCCACTGGACCAGCACCGTAGCGATGCCTGGCAGGACGAGACCGGCGACTATGGGAAGATCGCCCGACCACTGGCTCTTGCCTGGGGGCTGGGAGAAAGTCCAGCCGATCAGGAAAACTCCAACGAGCACAAAAAACGCTACCCCTATGGTCGCGGTCAGCTTTGTTGCCCGTCGTGGGTCCGACATGAATTGTGCGATGAAGAATGCGAGCGTCGCGAGGACGGTGACGAGAGCCGAGATCATGAATACAAGGATGTACTCTACGTCGGCATTGGTGGCGACGGCGAGCCACTGCGCCACCAATCCGCCCGCCAAACCGGAAAGAAAGAAGGCAAAAAGGCTGGTGAAGAATTTCCGCACCGCCCTGTTCCCCTCTCTTAAACCAGCATGCCCATCGGGTTTTCGACCATGCGTTTGAAGGCGACGAGCAGCTCGGCGCCGAGCGCACCGTCGACGGCGCGGTGATCGGTCGACAACGTCACCGACATGATCGTGGCGATCTTGATCTCGCCGTTCTTGACCACCGCGCGTTGCTCGCCGGCGCCGACCGCCAGGATCGTCGCATGCGGCGGGTTGATGACGGCAGAAAAATCCTTGATGCCGAACATGCCGAGATTGGACACCGCCGTGCTGCCGCCCTGATATTCTTCCGGCTTCAGCTTGCGGCTGCGGGCGCGGCCGGCAAGATCCTTCATCTCGTTGGAGATGACGGACATCGTCTTTTCGTCAGCACGCCGGATGATCGGGGTGATCAGGCCGCCGGGGATCGATACGGCAACGCCGACATCGGCGTGCTTGTGCTTGATCATGGCGTTTTCTGTCCACGACGCATTGGCATCCGGAACCGCCATCAGCGCCATGGCAAGAGCCTTGATGACCATGTCGTTGACCGACAGCTTGTAGGCCGGCGTTTCGCCCTTCTCGGTCTTCTTCACCGGCGCGGCCGCATTGATTTGCGTGCGCAGGGCCAGAAGTGCGTCGAGCTCGCAGTCGAGCGTCAGATAGAAATGCGGGATGGTGGTCTTGGCTTCGACCAGCCGCCTCGCAATGGTCTTGCGCATATTGTCGTGCGGGATCAGCTCGTAGGAGCCTTCCGCAAACAGTTTGAGCACCTGCTCATCCGACATCGCCTTGGGTGCTGCGGCCGCAGGTGCCGTAGCGCCGGCAGGCGCTGCTTTTGCTGCTGGCGCTGCCTTGGCGCCGCCACTGGAAATTGCGGCATCGACATCGGCCTTTACTACGCGGCCGCGGGGGCCGGAGCCTGTCAGCGCCGCGACATCGACGCCGGCTTCCCTGGCAATGCGCCGGGCCAGCGGCGAGGCGAAGATGCGCTCACCGCTTGCGTGGCCGTTGGCGACCGGCACCGCTTCCGCCTTAGGCGCAGGTGCGGCAGGCTCCTGCTTCGACGCTTCGGGCTTTGATGTTTCAGCTTTGGGGGCTTCCGCTTTCGGAGCCTCAGCCTTGGCCGGCGCAGCGCCATCACCGCTTTTGGCGGCAGAAGCAGCATCCTCGCCCTCGGCAGCCAGCACCGCGATCAGCGCATTGACCTTGACGCCTTCTGTGCCGGCCGGAACCACCAGCTTGGCGACCGTGCCCTCGTCGACGGCTTCGACTTCCATCGTCGCCTTGTCGGTCTCGATCTCGGCAATCACGTCGCCGGGCGAAACTTTATCGCCTTCCTTGACCAGCCACTTGGAAAGATTGCCCTCTTCCATTGTGGGCGACAGCGCCGGCATGGTGATGTTGATCGGCATTTTGTCCTCCCGCCCTGCTCAGCGATACGTGACGGCTTTGACCGCCTCGACGACCTCGCCGACATTGGGCAGCGCCAGCTTTTCGAGGTTCGCCGCATAGGGCATCGGCACGTCCTTGCCGGCAATTGTAATGACCGGTGCATCGAGGAAATCGAAGGCGCGCTGCGAGACCTGATTGGCGATATGGTCGCCGACCGAGTTCTGCGGAAAGCCTTCCTCGACCACCACGAGGCGATTGGTCTTTTTGACCGAGGCGATGATGGTGTCGAAGTCGAGCGGGCGGATGGTGCGCAAGTCGATGATCTCGGCATCGATGCCCATGCCGCGCAACTCCGCCTCCGCCTTTAGCGCGTAGGTCATGCCGATGCCGAACGAGACGATGGTCACGTCCTTGCCGGATTTGTGAATGCGCGCCTTGCCGATCGGCAACACGAAATCGTCCATCTTCGGCACGTCGAAGGAGTGGCCGTAAAGGATTTCGTTTTCGAGGAAGATGACCGGGTTCGGATCGCGGATCGCCGCCTTGAGCAGACCCTTGGCGTCGGCGGCGGTATAAGGCATCACCACCTTCAAGCCGGGAATATGGCTGTACCAGGCGGCATAGCACTGCGAATGCTGCGCGGCGACGCGGGCAGCAGCGCCGTTCGGGCCGCGAAAGACGATCGGGGCGCCCATCTGGCCGCCGGACATATAGAGCGTCTTGGCGGCTGAATTGATGATCTGGTCGATCGCCTGCATGGCGAAGTTGAAGGTCATGAATTCGACGATCGGCTTCAGGCCGGCCATCGCCGCGCCAACACCAACGCCGGCAAAGCCGTGCTCGGTGATCGGCGTGTCGACCACGCGTCTCGGACCGAATTCCTGCAACAGGCCTTGTGTGATCTTGTAGGCGCCCTGGTACTCGGCGACTTCCTCGCCCATGACGAAGACGTCGCCGTCGCGGCGCATTTCCTCCGCCATTGCGTCGCGCAAGGCTTCACGCACTGTGGTCGAGACCATTTCGGTGCCGGCCGGGATGTCCGGATCGGCGGCAATTTCCAACCTGGGCGCAGCGGCAACAGGTGCTGCCGCTTCGCTCTTGGCCGCAGCAGCCGCGGGGGCCGGAGCGGCCGCGGGCGCTTCCGCTTGCGCCTCAATAGCCTCCTCGCCGATACCTTCGCCTGCCTCGTCGATGTCTTCGCCATCGACGGCCAGCACAGCGATCAGCGTGTTGACTTTGACACCTTCGGTGCCGGCAGGAACCACGATCTTGGCAAGCGTGCCGTCGTCCACGGCTTCGACTTCCATCGTTGCCTTGTCCGTCTCTATCTCGGCAATGGCGTCACCCGCCGCGACCTTGTCGCCCTCTTTCTTCAACCACTTGGAAACATTACCCTCTTCCATGGTCGGCGAGAGGGCGGGCATGAGAATTTCGATCGGCATGTCCTTGCCCTCTCGTTAAAGTACGATGTCGGTCCAGAGCTCGGACGGATCCGGCTCCGCGTCGTTCTGGGCAAATTCTGCGGCATCGGCGACAACGTCGCGGACTTCCTTGTCGATGGCCTTGAGCTCGTCCTCGCTTGCCCATTTCTTGTCGAGCAGCCGCGCTTTGACCTGCTCGATCGGGTCACGTTCGGAGCGCATTTTCTGCACTTCTTCCTTGGAGCGGTATTTTGCCGGATCCGACATCGAATGGCCGCGGTAACGATAGGTCTGCATTTCGAGAATGAGCGGCCCGTTGCCGGCGCGGCACCATTCGGCGGCGAGGTCGCCGGCTGCCTTTACAGCGCGCACATCCATGCCGTCGACCTGGATGCCTGGAATCTTGAAGGACGCGCCGCGGTGCGAGAAATCCGTCTCGGCCGACGAGCGCGAGACCGAGGTGCCCATGGCGTAGCGGTTGTTCTCGATGATGTAGATCACCGGAAGCTTCCACAGCGAGGCCATGTTGAAGCTTTCGTAGACCTGGCCCTGGTTCGCCGCGCCGTCGCCGAAATAGGTCAGCGTCACATTGTTGTTGCCGCGATAGCGGTTGGCGAAGGCAATGCCGGTGCCGAGCGACACTTGCGCGCCGACGATGCCGTGGCCGCCGTAAAAATGCTTCTCCTTGGAGAACATGTGCATGGAGCCGCCCTTGCCTCTCGACAGGCCGCTACGGCGCCCGGTCAGTTCGGCCATGACGCCGCGCGGTGACAACTCCATGGCCAGCATATGACCATGGTCGCGATAGGCGGTGATCATCTGGTCGCCGTCGATCAGCGCCATCTTCATGCCGGTAACGACCGCTTCCTGGCCGATGTAGAGGTGGCAGAAACCGCCGATGAAGCCCATGCCGTAAAGCTGGCCGGCCTTTTCCTCGAAGCGGCGGATGAGCAGCATGTGCCGGTAGGCGGCAAGCTCCTGGTCCTTGGTGAATTCAACAGGCTTCGGGGTGGAAAGGCCCGGCATCTTGCCGTCTGATTTGGATTTGGCAGGCGCTTTTCTGGTGGCGGTGGCCATGCATCACTCCCTGTTGGCGTCTCTTGGCGGACAGCGAGGGAGATCAGTTCTCCCACCGATTTGAGGCAGGCTAACATGCAGGGAAGGCTTTCGCCATGCCGAAAACGCATGGCTGTCATGCATCTAAGCAATTAAAATCATTGCAAATATCGCTGATTAACTGAGATCAGGTTATCTTGCGACCGGCAGCATGATGGTGATCTCGTCGGCGTGAGACAGATTAAGCGCCTTGCGCGCCTGCTCGTCCAGCATGTCCTTCTCCAGCGTGCCCTCATGCATCAGCTGAACGCGGCGCTCGAGATCGATCCGGCGCGCCCTGACGGCATCGAGCCTGCCCTGCAATTCGGCAGTCTCAGCTTCGAGCTGATACTTGGAATAGATGCCGAACTCGCCATGATAGGCATGGAAACCGAAATAAGTCAGGAACACCACGCAGAGCGAGGGGATGATCAGCCGGCCGGTGTTTCTTTGCTTGTGCTGGCGTGTCCACATGGTCCGAATCCTCTACGCCGCCTTTGTCGCCCGATTGTGCTTAATGGACGGTTACAGCCTGTTGGAATCAGAGGCTGGAAGCAAAAAAGGGCGGGAATGTCCCCGCCCTCGCCGCCACGGATTTTCTCTCGAAATCAGCTTTTCACGATCGACTTGCCGGCGTATCGCGCCTGCTTGCCGAGCTCCTCCTCAATGCGGATGAGCTGGTTGTACTTGGCCATGCGATCCGAGCGCGACAGCGAGCCCGTCTTGATCTGCCCGCAATTGGTGGCAACGGCGAGGTCGGCGATGGTCGAATCCTCGGTCTCGCCCGAGCGGTGCGACATCACCGCGGTATAGCCGGCCTTGTGCGCGGTCTCGACGGCGTCGAGCGTTTCGGTAAGCGAGCCGATCTGGTTGACCTTGACCAGGATCGAATTGGCGACACCCATGCGGATGCCGTCGCGCAGCCGCGCCGTGTTGGTGACGAACAGATCGTCGCCAACCAGCTGCGTTTGCTTGCCGATGAGATCAGTCAGTATTTTCCAACCGTCCCAGTCATCCTCGGCCAGGCCGTCCTCAATGGTGATGATCGGGTAGTCGGCAGCGAGTTTGGCTAGATATTTGGCCTGCGCCTTCGGGTCGCGGGTTTTCCTCTCGCCTTCATAGACGTAGTTGCCATCCTTGAAGAATTCGGTCGCCGCGCAGTCGAGGCCTAGCGCAACCTCCTCGCCGGGCTTGAAGCCAGCCTGCTCGATCGATTCCATGATGAAGTCGAGCGCGGCCGGCGCGCTCTTCAGGTTGGGGGCAAAGCCGCCCTCGTCGCCGACATTGGTGTTATGGCCGGCGTCCTTCAGCTTCTTTCGCAGCGTATGAAAGATCTCCGAGCCCCAGCGCACGCCGTCGCGTAGCGTCGGCGCGCCGATCGGCAGGATCATGAATTCCTGGAAATCGATCGGGTTGTCGGCATGCGCGCCGCCATTGATGATGTTCATCATAGGCACCGGCAGCACATGGGCCTTGGTGCCGCCGACATAACGATAGAGCGGCAGGTCGGCCGCTTCGGCCGCGGCCTTGGCCACAGCCAGCGACACGCCGAGGATGGCATTGGCGCCGAGCCGGCTCTTGTTGGGCGTACCATCGAGCTCGATCATGGTCTGGTCGATATGGATCTGATTCTCTGCCTCCATGCCGCCGATCGCCTCGAACAGCTCGCCGTTCACCGCCTCGACCGCCGTGAGCACGCCCTTGCCGAGATAGCGGGGGCCGCCATCGCGCAGTTCGACCGCCTCATGCGCGCCGGTCGAGGCGCCGGACGGCACCGCGGCGCGACCCATCGAGCCGTCTTCGAGCACGATGTCGACCTCGACGGTCGGATTTCCGCGGCTGTCCAGGATTTCACGCCCGACAATGTCGATGATGGCCGTCATTGCGATGTCCCCGATTGATCGATTGAAGCGTCGCGCACCTCTTAGCCAAAGCGCCGCAAAACGCAATCGGGGCACTTGCAAATATTGCCCGTGCGCTACGGATTCACGAAGCACGAAGCGCTGTCATCATTTGTCATACGCGGCATGCCGGTTTCTGGTTTATGGCTGTTGTCGCGCGGGGCGAAACAGGAGGAGTTTCGCCATGTCCCAGTTGAGCGGTATTGTGAGTTTGTTCCTGATCGCGGCTGCGTTCCTGACGTCGTGCGACAATCAGCAACCCCCGCAGGGATCGTCGCCTTTGCCGGCCCTGCAGATTGCGCAGTAGCATCCCGCCACATCGAAGGCCCCCGATTTCCCGGGGGCCTTTTTGATTCCAGGAGACTTAGTCAGTGCCAGTAAGGTCAGTGCCAGTAAGGCTCGACCTTGTAGTAGTTGTATGAGGCGTCACGCGCGGCCTCGCCGTCGGCGCCGGTCAGCTCGTTGATCGAATAGGAAGGAGCGGCCATCAGCTGGTCTTTGGTGAACGGCACGACATAGCCGCCCTTGTTCTCATCATAGTCAAGGCTCGCCCACGGAATGGCGTGGTATTTCTCGCCGATGCCGAGAAATCCGCCAAAACCGATCACGGCAAACATGATTCCGTTCGACAGTTTGTCGAGCATGACATCCTCGATGTCGCCGATATGAGTGCCTTCCGTATTGTAGACCGATGTGCCGATAACCCGCGAAGCGGCGATGGCTTCGGTGTGTCCCGTCTGGGTCGTCATGGTGTGCTCCTCGTCGTCGTTGACATTAGATTTTGACAATGAGGGCCGCGGGCTAAGGTTCCAGGCGGGTTCGAAATTCTTCAAAGTTTTCTTGGCCGCGCTGCTGTGGCGCAACTGCTGGTTCAACCCACGCTTTTGGCAATGCGATCGAACGCCATCAGCCGTTCAAGCAATGCGGGAAGATCCTTTAGCGGCACCATGTTGGGACCGTCGGAAGGCGCGTTGTCGGGGTCCTGGTGCGTCTCGATGAAGACGCCGGCGACGCCAACCGCGACGGCCGCGCGCGCCAGCGTCTCGACAAAGCGCCGGTCGCCTCCGGACGAACCGCCCTGCCCACCCGGCTGCTGCACGGAATGGGTGGCATCGAAAATCACTGGCGCGCCGATCTCGGCCATGATCGGCAGCGCCCGCATGTCGGACACCAGGGTGTTGTAACCAAAGGATGCGCCGCGCTCGGTGACCAAGACATTGGCGTTGCCGGAGCCGATGATTTTGGCGACGACGTTCTTCATGTCCCACGGCGCGAGGAATTGCCCCTTCTTCACATTGACCACCTTGCCGGTTCTTGCCGCAGCAATCAGCAAATCGGTCTGCCGGCTGAGGAAGGCAGGAATCTGCAGAATGTCGACATGCGGCGCGACGATCGCGCATTGTTCCTCAGTGTGGACGTCGGTCAGGATCGGCAGCGAAAAATTGTTGCGCAAATCGTCGAAGATCGGCATTGCCGCTTCAAGTCCGGCACCGCGCGTGCCGCCGAGCGAGGTGCGATTGGCCTTGTCGTAGCTGGTCTTGTAGACGAGTCCGATGCCGAGCCTTTCAGTCAATTCCTTTAGCGCACCAGCCATGTCGAAAGCGTGCTGCCGCGATTCCAGCTGGCATGGACCGGCGATCAGCGATAGGGGCGCGCTGTTGCCGAAAATGACCTTGCCGACCGCAACGGAGGAGTTTGGCATCAGTGGATTGAGCTTGTTCATGCGATCTCCCGGAAGATGAAGGCTGCGCCCTGCCCTGGCGCCGGCGGCACGATGATATCACCGCCGCGCATGTGGTGCTCGACGGAACTGGCTGCAAGCAACTTGGCGACGGCGTCGCCGTGCCTAATCGAAAAGACGATCCCAGCAAAGCGGAGTTCAGATGGCGCGCCGGCAGGAATGCCGAAGCGTGCCGAATAGGCTGCAGGATCCAGAACGGTCACGACGGCATTCGGCAGCTCATAGACAGTGCCGCCGCCCTGCGCCTCGATTCCGGCTGCGATCGAAATCAAACGGCCTTGTTCGAAGGGTTCGCCACTGACTGCCACGATTTCGACAATGCCGGTTGCGCCATTAGCGTGGGCCTGCAACGCAGTGCGGTCGACGTTCGGCGCATTGATCCGCCCGCAGGCGAAGAGAAAAGCGTCCGTTGGCTTGCCTGTAGCCGCGAAGGCCAGTTTGAACGATGCGGTGTCGCTCTTTCCCGTCGCATCGGTGAAGGCGCGCGAAAAGCTTAGCGCGTCTCCCGCCGACAGACCGGCTTCGATGAAGCGCGCGTGGTCCGCGGCGGCGCTTTCGGTGCCCAGCGCCACGGCAGAAAATCCTTCATCGCCGTTTTCTTCGCGATACGTGCGATCACGCACGACAAAGACATTGCGGTTCGCGATCGCCGTTGCCGCGGCCTGCCGGTCAGCGACCGCGAGCGGCTCGAGATAGGTGCCGTCGGTGAGGAAGACACAGCAGTTTTCGGTTCCGAAAGGGTGGATACCTGTCGGCGCAACGGTAAAGCCGAGCAAGGTCAAGCGCGCCCGCGCAACATCGAGGCTCGCGGTCGGCAGCACCAGGTGATCGAGCGGATGAGGGCTTGCGGGGGTGTTCTCTGTCATGTCCCGCGCGATGTGCCTCATTCCTGAAAATGGTTCAAGGGCTTGGCCGACGCCTCAGCGGAAAGACCACATCAGCGCGTAGGGGACGGCGGCTCGTCAACTTGCAACGATGTCGGCCGAATAACGCAATTCGCGCAGAGGTTTGACCCGGCTGGTGGTCTCTGCATAGAGCGGATGCGCCTTGTAGGCGGCGAGCGCTGCCTCGCCCTCGAACTCGGCATAGACGACCACATCGATTTCATCCGAGAGCGGGTCGACCTTGGTGTTGAGCATCACCTCGAAATGGCGCGAGTGGGGTATCTTGCCGAGCGCCAGCAGACCCGTACGCACTGCCTCGACGTCCACTTTACGCCGTGCGCTGAAGAAAACGATATGCCGGATCAACCCAGCCTCCTGGACCGTTGGACCGGCGTTCTTTTGTGTCAGCGGGAGCGTGCCGTCAATCGGCAGGATGTCGCGTCGGCGAACCGTGGCGAAAAAGAGAAACTACACCATGCTGGTTACATAGTGCACGACGCGGGTCACCTCCCTGATGATCCTGTCGAGGTAGCGGCCTTGGTTGTAAATGCCGTCCCAGATCAGGAAAAAGGTGACGGTCGTGATGATGATGACATAACGCATGGCTAAAACTAGCGCATATGGATGCTTGCAACCATAGTGATTCCGGCCCTGCTGGGACCCTCCCCGAATTTTAACGGCCTTTGGTCTGTCCGCTGCGATGCTTGCTGGCCAGAATGGCGCTACCGCTGCAGGGCGCCTTGGAAAGATAACCCCGCTCGGCTTCGACGACCGCTTCCCGCCTCGATCGACCAACTGCCACACGATTATTCCGGTGGGATTTCGACGGACACGCTGGATCTGGTCATGCCGCCGTCAAGCGGCGTTTCGCACCACCTGCTTGAAGAGGCCCCCTGTCTCAAACGGATTGGCCGTATCGGGACAGTATCTTAACGCTGAGACAGTTTCGAGCCGACGCTCAAATCCTTGCCTCAAAGCGTGATGCGGTACTTGGAAAACCCCGCTTCGCCCTCGCCCGCCGGCTCGATCGTCAGCGACTTCACTTGCGCAATAAACTCTCTCGCCTTGGCGCCGGTCTCGAACACGACGCTGGTTCCCGGTAGTGGCGCAAACGACCAGTTGGCATCCGCCGACAGGTTGATGGTGCCTTCGCTGACGATATAGCGCACGATCACGTCGCGGTTGGTGTCGGGCGCTTCGTAGATGATCTTCGAGGCATTGATCTCCGGGAAATTGCCGCCGCCGCCGGCTCGGTAGTTGTTGGTGGCGACGACGAATTTCCGCTTGGGACCAATTGGTTTGGCGTCGAACATCAAGTCAATGATGCGGGTCGAGCCAGCATTCACCAGCCCGCCCTTCGAATCATATTTCGGTGGCTGCGACAGGTCGATCCGGTAGGTGACGCCGTCGATCACGTCGAAATTATAAGACGGGAAGTCGGTGTTGATGAGCGCCTGGTCGGCTTTGCCCGGTTCGATCCGGTTGAAGATGCCGGCCGACATTTCCAGCCATTCCTTCACCTCTGCCCCGGTGATTTCGACGGCGCGCACCGTGTTTGGATAGAGGTAGAGGTCGGCGACGTTCTTGATGGCGATATCGCCCACCGGTACGTCGGTGTAATAGTCGGCGCCGTTGCGCCCGCCCGCCTTGAACGGTGCCGCCGCCGACAACAGCGGCATATCCTTCCACTCTGTGTTCTTCAGGATGTCCTTCAAGTACCAGGTCTGCGCCTGGCTGACGATCTGCACCGATGGATCGTCGGCGACCAGCGCAAAATAGGAATAGAGCGGCGCCGAGGTTTTGCCGACCGGCCGGCGCACATAGGCAAGCGTCGCCTCGTGGTCCTGTTTGAGCGCGTCGACGATGCGCTGGTCGTCCGCGACGGTCGGCTTGTTCGTCTTGTCGACCCGCTCAAAGATCGGCCTGGCCTCAGAGGTCGTCGAAACGATTTTCCACGTCGATCCGTCGCGCTCCAGCAACAGATCGATCAGCCCCATGTGCGAGCCCCAGAAGCCGGCCATGACGGCGGGCTTGCCTTGCAACGTGCCTTTCGCCGTATCGACGGCGTCCAGCGACTGAAAGTCCTTCTTGCCGGGGAAGACCAGATGCTGGTGGCCGGTGAACACCGCATCGATACCTTCGACACCGGCAACGAAGAAGGAGGCATTCTCCATCATGTCGCTTTGCTTCACATCGATGCCGGAATGGGAGAGCGCAATGACGATGTCGGCGCCTTCTTCCTTCATTTGCGGCACCCACGCCTTGGCCGCCTCGACGATGTCGCGCGTCTTGACGCTGCCCTCGAGATTTTTCAGGTCCCAGACCATGATCTGCGGCGGCACGAAGCCGATGATGCCGATCCTGATCGGTTGCTCGGCGCCCGACCCGTCTTTGATGTTCCTGTCGAGGATGACGTAAGGCTTGAGATAAAGCTTGTCGTCGCGCGGGTTCGCGGCGAGCTCCGTGCCGCGGATCAGGTTCGCGCAGACAAACGGGAAATTGGCACCGGCCAGCACCTTGTCCATGAACGACAGGCCATAGTTGAACTCGTGGTTGCCGAGCGTCGAGCATTCGTAGCCGAGCAGGTTCATGCCCTTCATGACCGGATGCAGATCGCCATCCTTCATCCCCCTCTCGTAGGCGATGTAGTCGCCCATCGGGTTGCCTTGCAGAAGGTCGCCATTATCGATCAGCATCGCGTTGGTTGCTTCCTTGCGCACGGCTTCAATCAACGATGCCGTTCGCGACAGCCCCATCGTGTCGTTAGCTTTGTCGGCGTAGTAGTCGTAAGGCAGCACATTCACGTGGATGTCGGTCGTCTCCATAATCCTCAGATGCGCCTGATTGGCTTGAGCCCGGGCGGAGAACGGGTGCAGCATGATCAGCGCTCCGCTGGCGGCAACGCCGGCGAGGAAATCGCGGCGTGAGACGAGGTGGCGCAATTGGGACATTCGTTCTCTCTTCCTTCCACGACGTGACAAGTCCTGCCCGAAGCAAAGCTTCGCGCCGAAATCCAGCCGAGTCCAGAAGCCGATTCCATCAAGAGGAGGTGACGCGCCGATGAATGTCCGGCAGCGAACAATCAGCCCTTATCGTCGTCGCCCTGGGTGATCAGCCGCGCGCTGCGCTGACCGGTGAAGTAGATCCATAGCCAACTCAGGGAAACCGCAAGCCGGTTACGAAAGCCGATCAGGAAGTAAATATGCGCCAAGCCCCATAGCCACCAGGCAAGCCGGCCGGTAAGCTTGATCCAGCCGAAATCGATGGCCGCCGCGCGCTTGCCGATCGTCGCCAAATCGCCGTCATGCCTGTAGCTGAAAGGACGCGGTGTCGCGTCACCGGCAAGCCTTGCCTTGATCGCCGTGGCGACGTGCCGTCCCTGCTGCTTGGCGGCGGGCGCGACGCCCGGCACCAGCCGGCCATCCGGTCGCAGGACGTGCGCTACGTCACCGATGACGAAAATCTCCGGGTTTCCCGGTACAGTGAGGTCGGGCTCGACAAGCACCCTGCCCGCGCGGTCCGCTGCCGCGCCGAGCCATTCGGCGGCCGGCGAAGCGGCGACGCCCGCCGCCCACAGGATTGTCCTAGCCGGCAAATGCCTGTCGCCGAAGACGACACCCTCGGCATCGCAGCGCGTAACCGCCCGGCCGAGTTCGACGGTCACGCCGAGCCGTTCGAGCGCCTTCATTGCATAATCGGAGAGTTCCGGCGCGAAATTGGCAAGAACGCGGTCGCCGGCCTCAATCAGCGCCACACGCGTCTGCCGCGTGTCGATGTTGCGGAACTCGCCGCGCAGCGTGTCATGCGCCAGTTCGGCAATGGTGCCGGCCAATTCCACGCCGGTCGGCCCGCCGCCGACGATCGCCAGCGTCAGCAGTGCCT
The DNA here is from genome assembly GCF_040320905.1 of Mesorhizobium sp. M0590. Lineage (NCBI taxonomy): Bacteria > Pseudomonadati > Pseudomonadota > Alphaproteobacteria > Hyphomicrobiales > Phyllobacteriaceae > Mesorhizobium > Mesorhizobium sp. M0590. The sequence continues at coordinate 46,218 of NZ_JAMYQN010000010.1, read as the reverse complement.
GGCGCTTGGCGGGATCGGTTTCCCGCTCGGCCTGCTCGAAAGCCAAAAGAATACGCCGTCGAATGGTGGTGGCGTCCTCCAGTGTCTTCAGGCCCGGCGCGAACGGCTCCCATTCGTCATGGCCGAAATAGGCGTGCCGCGCACCGGTGGCCAGCACCAGCGTGTCGTAGGCGACCGTGCCGCCGTCCTGCAGCAGCACCCGCTTGCCGGTGCGGTCGATGCCAGTCACGGTGGCAAGCAGCGTCGTCACGTCCTTGCGCCTGCGCAGGAGATGGCGGATCGGCCAAGCCACTTCGGAGGTGGCCAGGGCCGTCGTCGCCACCTGGTAGAGCAGCGGCTGAAAAAGGTGATGATTGCGCCTGTCGATCATGGTGATGCGCACCGGCGCGCCGGCAAGTGCGCGGGTGAATTCGAGGCCGCCGAAACCGGCGCCTACGACGACGACGTGATGGTTGGCTATGTTCATCTCACTCATCCCTCTCGCCAAGGCTGATGTAAGTATCGTTGTGCAGTGCAGCAATGCCTGCGCTGCAACTGCCTGGGACTCGTCTCTTGATGTCGTGAATACGCATGCTGCAGACTCATTCCCGGATATAGCTTACGTCCCAGATACGACTTGGTTGGAATAGTACATTGCAGGTGAAGCATGGCTAGGAATGAAGATGAAGACCCAGCGCAGTACGCCTCGCCGCCTTGTTTTATGCACGAGCTCGATCCGGAGTTCCAAGCGCCGCTATCCGACTGGACCGACGTAAGGCGCTGGCGCAAGGCCGAGCGCGAGCGGTTGATCGTATCCCGCCTTGCCGTTTCGGCCGACACGCGCACAGCCATGTCGCAGCGCATTGCCGAAGGGCTCGACGCGGTGATCGGCGACATCGCCGGCCGCATGGTCAGCCTCTATTGGCCGTTTCGCGGCGAGCCGGACCTGCGCCCGTGGATGGAAACCGTTAACGCGCGGGGCGGGCGCACGGCGATGCCCGTCGTCGTCGAGAAAGACCGGCCGCTTGTCTTTCGCGCCTATGCCCACGGAGACCGGCTGGAGAAGGGCGTCTGGAATATCCCGATACCGGCCGAGGGTGATCCGGTGTTGCCCGACATCGTCATTTCGCCGATCGTCGGCATCGATCCCGGGCAGTTTCGCCTGGGTTATGGCGGCGGCTTCTTCGATCGCACGCTTGCCGCGATGCCCTTCAAACCGCTGGTCATCGGCGTCGGCTACGAACTGCAGCGCATCGTCACCATCTACCCGCAGCCGCACGACATTCCGATGGACCGTGTGGTGACCGAGGCAGTCAACACCTAGGCGAGTTCGGGGCCTAGGCGAGTTCAGGTTTCATTCCCACGGCCGTGCGATCGACGATTTCGCGCAAGGCAAAAGACGAATTGATCTTCGTCACATGCGGCATTGCCGACAGCCACTCCTTGTGGATGCGTTCGTAGTCGACGAGATCCTTTGCTGCGATGCGCAGGATGTAGTCATATTCGCCCGACATCAAATGGCAGGACAGGACGTTCGGGCAGCGCTTTATCGCTGCCTCGAAATCCGACAACGTCTTCTCGAATTGCCCGGACAGCGATATATGCACGATCGCCGTCATCTGGTGCCCAAGTGCAGCGTTGGACAGCCGTGCGTGATAGCCGCGGATGGTTCCGGACTTCTCCAGATTGTCCAGCCGCCGCGAACAGGCCGACTGCGACAGGCCAACCTTCTCGGCGAGCGCTGCGTTGGGTATCCGCCCGTCTTTCTGCAACGTCTCGAGAATGGCGATATCAATCCTGTCGAGCGGCATTTTTGCGGGTTCCTGCGAGAATTCTAATGTTTTGCGCAACGATTATCGAACAGTGGCCTCTCTGGCAAGCGCATTCGCAAACACTTACCGAACGATTCGTGGTTCACTATCTCTAGACAGGGAACAGGTCCTAAAAGGGCCGGATCAGGAGAAAAAGATGCGCGTCGGTTGCCCCCGGGAAATCAAGAACCATGAATACCGCGTCGGCCTGACACCGGGTTCGGTCCGTGAATATGTCGCGCATGGCCATGAAGTGCTGATCGAGACCGGCGCCGGCGCCGGCATCGGCGCCGATGACAACGCGTATCGCGCCGCCGGCGCCACGATTGCCAAAACGGCCGCCGACGTTTTTGCCAAGTCTGACATGATCGTGAAGGTCAAGGAGCCGCAGCCCAACGAATGGGTTCAGCTCCGCGACGGCCAGATCCTCTATACCTATCTGCATCTTGCTCCGGATCCGGAGCAGACCAAGGGTCTGCTGGCCTCCGGCGTGACCGCAATAGCTTACGAGACCGTCACCGACGAGCGCGGCGGCCTGCCGCTGCTAGCACCGATGTCGGAAGTCGCCGGCCGCCTGTCGATCCAGGCGGGGGCAATGGCGCTGCAAAAGGCCAATGGTGGCCGCGGCGTGCTACTTGGCGGCGTGCCCGGCGTGCTCCCCGGCAAGGTCACTGTGCTCGGCGGCGGCGTCGTCGGCCTGCATGCTGCACGGATGGCCGCCGGCCTTGGCGCCGACGTCACCATCATTGACCGCTCGATCCCGCGCCTGCGTCAGCTCGACGACATCTTTGGCGGCCGCGTCCACACCCGCTACTCGACCGTCGAGGCGCTGGAGGAAGAATGTTTTTCGGCTGACATCGTCGTCGGCGCCGTGCTGATCCCGGGGGCAGCAGCGCCAAAGCTGGTGACGCGCGAAATGCTGTCGGGCATGAAGAAAGGCGCCGTGCTGGTCGACGTCGCCATCGACCAGGGCGGCTGCTTCGAGACCTCGCACGCCACCACCCATGCCGAGCCGACCTATGAGGTCGATGGCGTCATCCACTATTGCGTCGCCAACATGCCGGGTGCGGTGCCGGTCACCTCGGCCCACGCGCTCAATAATGCGACGCTGCATTATGGCCTGCAGCTCGCCGACAAGGGCCTCAAGGCGCTGGTAGACGACCACCATCTGCGCAACGGGCTGAACGTCCACAAGGGCAAGATCACGAATCGCGCAGTGGCCGAAGCGCTCGGTTACGACCTGGTCGAGCCGAAGGCCGTTCTCGCCGCCTGAGCTGTCCGAATCTGCCTCTCCAGTGCCCGTCGGATTCGTCCGACGGGTTTTTTCTTATGTCGAAAAACTGAAAAGTGTCGGGCGCGCGGAATAACCGGACAACAAAAAAGCGGAGCCAAAGCCCCGCTTCCTCGGTTGTCGAAAATTCCCGCCGGTTCATCCGCGGTCGGCAAATCGATCGACAGTGTGTTTCTACCGCTTGTATGCGACGGGAGTACGACAGCCCCAAGCCGGTGCAGCCTGTCCGGTTACGCGCGGTCGATCCGGCACTGATAGCAATTGTTGCGCGCCGAGCGGATGTGGACGTAAGCGATGTCGTCGCGTTCGAACAACGTCTCTGCCCGTGCGGCAATTGCGTCGGTCGGAATGACGCCGCCGCTGCCGTAAACGATGCGGTCGTCCTTGCCATAACCACGCACAATGTAATCGCTGCTTTCGAGCATTTCGGGAAGCATTTTCCCCTCGGCGGCGCGTTCGCATTCTTTCGCATGCAGAAAGATCGGCCCCGTTTCGGCATAAGGCTGCAGCTCCGGAAAAGGCCGATAGGCCAAAACAAGATAGGCTTCTCCCACAGCAATATTTTTCAAGCAATGACGGCAAGGCACGCCGTCGCCATCCGAAATTTGCCGCTCTGGCTTCAAGCCATAAGCATCCGGCCCGCCGCGCTGAAGTGCCCGGACAGCATTGGTTGGCAAGGCTTTGAATTTTAGCGTCATGGCAAAATCTCCGGTGTCGTCGACCGGAAATTATGCTCGCAAGACAGAGCTTCCCACCCGATTCCTGCCGAAATGGATCAATCCATCAGCGCGTCGAGACCACGAACCAGACCTTTGATCTGCTGTACCCGTCTGATGGCGAGCAGCGTGCCCGCCACGTAAGGCGCCGCGGACGAGCCGGCGTCGTGGCGTATGGTCAGCCGCTCGTCTGGCAGACCGAACAGCGCCTCGCAGGACAGGATGTAGGACGGCAGGCGAAGCGCGTGCACTTGCACCCCCTCGCCTGCGCCGACCGCACCACCGCGTGTGGCCGGCACGCCGGAGACCTCGGAGACCGGCTTTGCCGTTGAGGCCTTGCGGATGTCGGCCAGCGCTTCAGCAAGCTCTCGTGCGGTTCCGGAGGGCGCGTCGGGCTTCTTTGCACTAGCATAATCGATGACCTCGACATCCGGCACGTATTTTGCCGCCATAAGTGCAAACCGCTTCATCAGCGTGGCGGTGATGGAAAAGTTGCCAGCGGCAACAACGCCGACGCCATTGGCCCGCGCCGCGGCGTCGATCTCGGCATAGTCGGCAGCTCCCAGTCCCGACGTGCCGATCACCGTGTGCCGTCCGTTGTCGATGGCGAGCAGCACATGGTCTTTCACGACATGCGGCTTGGTGAAGTCGACCAGCACGTCCGACGGCGCCTCCAGCGCCTCGGCCAGCGAGGCCGAAACGGCAATACCATTAGCCGGCATACCAACCAGCAGACCGGAATCCTGCCCCGCGCCGCTGCGTGATACAGCCCCGGCCAGCGCCATGTCGCCTTGCGCCCCGATCGCCGGAACCAGCGCTTTGCCGACCCAGCCGGTCGCGCCGGCCATTACCACGCGTATTGCCATCGTGCGATCCTCCATCACCCATCGATTTTTAGACGATAGCGATATGGAAAGAGCCAAGCTCATTCAAGTCGGGCTCGCCTTTGAGTGTTGATCCAGAGACTCTGGGACATTGCAAAGACAAGCTGAAGCTCGGATGAACGGGCCTGAAAATCAGGGCCGCATGACGCTGGCCGCGCGCTCGGCAAAAGACATCGGATGTACGACCTCCTTTTTTTGCGCCACTGGCGTAAAGCCGAGTTTTTGATACAGCGGCAGTGCTGCTGGGTGATCGAGGGTGCAGGTCTGCACCGTCACCCGCTTTGGCCCGTGCGACCAGGCTGCGGCGATTGCCGCACCGAGGAACCAGCGGCCGATGCCTTGCCCGGTCGCGTGCTCCATCATTCCGAAATAAGCGAGTTCCACTTCCTCCGGCAAATGCGGCTTGAGGTCGAAGAAGCCGGCCGGCGCACCATCCAGATAAAGCACCCTGATGTCGCGGTCCTCGCGGTGGATGCCCGCCGCAAGCTCCTCGTCGCTCAGCCTCAAAACATTGACCCAGTGCCATTTGCGGCCGACCCGATCCATCAAATAGCGGTAGAAATGCAGGGGAATGTCTTTGGTCTTGAGCAGCGCGATCTGGCGGTTGTACGGCAGCGGCGGCGAATAGGCAGGCGGCACATGCATTTCGAGAAACGTCACGGTGACATCGATGTCTTCCAGCGATCCGTCTTCCATCACCGTCAGTCCTTGCCCGTCACGACAGGCGTGTCGGAAAGCCCGCCCCATTCGGTCCATGAACCGTCATAAAGCCTGTTGTCGGCATGGCCAAGCGTCTCCAAAGCTAGCGTGACGGCTGCCGCGGTGACGCCCGACCCGCAGGAGGTGACGACCGGCTTCGACAGGTCGATGCCGGCTCCTTCGATCACTTTGCGCAGCCTGTCCTTCGGCAACAATTCGCCGTTTTCCGAAAGCGCCGAAAACGGCACGTTGTGCGCGCCCGGCATATGGCCGGAGCGGATGCCGGGGCGCGGCTCCGGCTCGGTGCCGGCAAAACGGGCAGGCGAGCGCGCGTCGGCGATCTGGCTCTCCCCCGTCTCGACGATCCGGCGCATGTCGGCAAGGCTGGCGACGCGGGCGGCATCGAAGTTGGCATAAAACACGCAAGGCGCGATCTTCGTCGGCTCCGCCGTCACCGGCCGTCCGGCGGCTTTCCAACGATCGAAGCCGCCGTCGAGTATATAGACCTGGAACACGCCCATGACGCGAAACAACCACCAGGCGCGCGGTGCAGAAAAGAACCCTGGCCCGTCATAGACAACAATCGTGTCATCGGCCGAAATACCCATCGCGCCGACATATTGCGCGAAATGCTGCGGCGACGGCAGCGTGTGCGGCAGAGCCGCGTCGGGGTCCGAAACCGCATCCTGGTCGAGGAAGCGGGCACCTGGAATATGCGCTACGTCGTACTCGGCGCGCGCGTCACGCTTTTGCGCCGGCAGATACCAGGACGCGTCGACAATCGTCAGGCCGGGTTCGCCGAGCCGCTTCTGTAACCAATCGGCATCGATGGTGAAAGGACTGTCGTCGGCCATCTTTTCTCTCCTGTCCCGTCCGTCGCATCCCTATATCAGGCTGGCGGCATAGGACCAAAGCGAATGCGGAAGCGCCGGTTCTCGCGGCCCTTCTTCTCGATCTTGCCGATATGGATCTCGCCGATTTCGCTGGTGCTCTTTACATGGGTGCCGCCGCAAGGCTGGCTGTCGATCGAAGCGTTCTCGCCGATGCAGACCAATCGGATCCTTCCCGTGCCGGCCGGGGGCCGCACATTCTTGGATTTCACCAGGCCCGGATTGGATGCCAGTTCCTCGTCGGATATGAGCCGGGTGAAGATCGGGTGGTCGGCTCGCACCAGCTCCATCAGTCTGGCCGTCACATCTTCCTTGGTAAAGCCGGCGTCCGGGATGTCGAAATCGATACGGCTGTCGTCCTCGGAAACCGCGGCGCCGGTGATCGGGAACGGACAGACGACGGTAAGCAGGTGGCAGGCAGAATGCATGCGCATCAACAACTGCCGCCGCGGCCAGTCGATGGCGAGCCTCATGCGCTCGCCCACCTTTGGAACTGCCTGCTCCGGCGCCGGCACATGGATGATCTCGTCCTTGGTTTCGCCGGTGATCGTAGCGGCAATCGCTATGCCGGTGCCGTCGGCGCGTTCGAGGCTGCCGGTGTCGCCCGGCTGCCCGCCCGATGTGGCGTAAAACACCGTCCGGTCCAGAATGATGCCGCCGCGATCATTGACTGCGACAACGGTGGCGTCGGCCGTCCCCAGATAGGCGTCGTCACGAAACAGCGCTTCGGTCTTGTGCGCCATCACGCAATCCTTTCGAACGGTACCGAAATCGTGCTCTGTTGCTCCATCCACCCCGGCACCGGCAGCTTCTTTTCGCGCAGGAATTCAGGATTGAACAGCTTCGACTGGTAGCGCGTGCCGTAGTCGCAAAGCATGGTCACGATGGTGTGGCCGGGGCCTAGCTCGCGCGCCAGGCGAATGGCGCCGGCAATGTTGATGCCCGTCGAACCGCCAACGCAAAGCCCCTCCTCCTGGATCAGGTCGAATACGATCGGCAGCGCGTCCTCGTCGGGGATCTGGAAGGCAAAATCGGGTGTAAAGCCTTGGAGGTTGGCGGTGATCCGCCCCTGCCCGATGCCTTCGGTGATCGAACTGCCCTCGGATCTCAGCTCGCCGCTGGTGTAGAAGGAATAGAGCGCTGCCCCCAGCGGATCGGCCAGCGCGATCTTGACCTGGTTGTTTTTGGCCTTCAGCCCGAAACCGACGCCTGCCAGAGTGCCGCCGGAACCGACCGCCGACACGAAACCATCCACCTTGCCGTCGGTCTGGTTCCAGATTTCTTCGGCCGTGGTGCGGATATGGCCGTCACGGTTGGCGACATTATCGAACTGGTTGGCCCAGATCGCGCCGTTCGGCTCGCTCTTCGCCATCTGCTCGGCCAGCCGGCCCGACAGCTTCACGTAGTTGTTCGGGTTCTTGTAAGGCACGGCGGGCACTTCGATCAGCTCGGCGCCGAGCAGTTTGATTGTATCCTTCTTCTCCTGGCTCTGGGTGTCGGGAATGACGATCACCGTGCGGTAGCCGAGCGCCTTGGCAACCAGTGTCAATCCGATGCCGGTATTTCCGGCCGTCCCCTCGACGATGACGCCGCCGGGCCGCAGCAGCCCACGCTGCTCCGCATCGCGGATGATGAACAGGCCGGCGCGGTCCTTTACCGACTGCCCGGGATTCATGAATTCGGCCTTGCCCAGGATCTCGCAGCCGGTTGCTTCCGAGGCCTTGTTGAGGCGGATCAGGGGCGTGTTGCCGATCACGTCGATCACAGAACGGGGCATGGAGATTCCTTTGTGGGTGCGGCGAAACCCTAGAAACCCGAAGCTTCGGTTTCAAGGCAAGAATTTGCCTGGTCCAGTCGCATTTCGCACACTGCAATTCCTGCAGCCAGGAGCGCCCGACCGGTATTCATTTCAACCATGTACCGAAAAGCACTCTTTTCATTCGATTTCTTCACCGGTAGAGCACAGGCTAAGAAGAGCCGGCGGGGCGCAACATGACACTCTATCGGGCCAATCCGAAGCATGGCGTCGCCTGGATTACGGGCGGCAGCAGCGGTATCGGCCGTTCGCTGGCCAAGGATCTTGCCGCTCGGGGCTATGTCGTCGCGGTGACTGCGCCAGATGACCATCCGATCGATACGCTCATCGTCGAAACGGCGCAGATGGCGGGCCGTGTCGCAGCCTATCCTTGCGACGTGACCGACGAAAAACGCATGGCGAAGACGGTTGCAGCGATCGAGAAAGATCTCGGTCCGATCGTGTTGGCAGTGTTCAACGCTGGAAGCTATATCGCAACGCCGGGCGAGGATCTTGTGGCGCGCAATTTCCGTCGGTCTTTCGAAGTCAATTATTTTGGCATCATCAATGGCCTGCTGCCGGTCATCGAACGCATGCGCGTGCGCTCGCGCGGCCATGTCGTGCTGATCGGTTCGGTCACCGCCTATTTCGGCTGGCCCACCACCGCCGCCTATGGCGGCACCAAGGCGGCAGTCAATATCCTGGCCGAGTCGCTGAAATACGATTTCGACAAGATGAACGTCCGCATCCAGGTGATTAATCCGGGCTTTGTCGACACGCGGCTGACCGAAAAGAACTTCCTGCCGATGCCGGGCTTGATGCCGGTCAATCTGGCCTCGCGCCGCATCGCGCAAGGCATCGAATACGGCGGCTTCGAAGTCACTTTCCCACGCCGCCTGAGTTGGACGCTGAAGCTGCTCAGGATGCTGCCGAGGCCGTTCTGCCGATGGGTGATCAGCACGGTCACCCGGTGGAATGCGCGGCCGCTGAATTTCGACCGCAAGCCGCCAGTCGAGTAGGATCGGTGATGGGCGAGCGATCGTACTTGCGGGTCGCTGGGGCGCCGCACATGAATTGATGCCGGTCGACGATACCGGCGACCCGGACAACCACGTCATTGCCGGCGACGCGCTGTCGCCATCGACCACGACTTTCCTCGCGCAGCGGATCGTCGTGTGGATCGAGGCGGTGGTAAAGTGAACCAAAGGCCCCCAAGCAAGAGGGCGACCGAAGCATCGCTCCGGTCGCCCTCTTCAATCGTGTGTGACCAAGCCAGGCTTGGCCGACCGCAACACGGTCAGATTATGCGGCCCGCGCTGCTGGCCGCTTGCCGCCGAAGCGGCGCTTGTTATTGCCCTTGAAGGGCTTGGCGCCTTCCGGCTTGCGCTCGCCCGCAAAGGCCGGCTTGTCGCCGAACCGCTTCTTGCCGAAGCCATTGTTTGCGCCGCCGGGCCGCCTGCCGTCGCGACGGCCATTGCGGTCGTTGCGATCATTGGCCGGTTCGAAGCTGCGCTCGTTCTTCTCGGCGGGATTGCGCTGCGGATCGGGGCTGCCGAGATGGTCGGCAACGATCGGCAGCTTGGTGCGGATGATGCGCTCGACCTGACGCAGCTTGCTGTTTTCAGACGGGTCGCAGAGTGTGATGGCGATGCCGTCCATGCCGTTGCGGCCGGTGCGGCCGATGCGGTGGACATAGCTCTCCGCCTCGTCCGGCAGGTCGAAATTCACCACATGGCTGATGCCGGGCACGTCGATGCCGCGTGCCGCAATGTCGGTCGCCACGAGAATGCGCACCGAACCCTCACGGAAATCGTTGAGTGCCTTCTGACGGGCATTCTGCGACTTGTTGCCGTGGATGACGGCGGCCTTGAAGCCGTCGCGCTCGAGATCCTTGGTCACCCTGTCGGCGCCATGCTTGGTGCGCGAGAAGATGATGACGGACTTCATCGCCTCATCGGCAAGCATGTTGGCCAGCACCTGGCGCTTCTGCTTGGTGCGGGCAAAGACGACACCCTGCACGATCTCGGCTGCCGCGGTGCTGTGAGGAGCGACTTCGACGCGGATCGGGTTCTTCAGCAGGCCTTTCGCCAGTTCGGCGATCTCGGCCGGCATAGTCGCCGAGAACAGCACCGTCTGACGGTCCGGCGCCGTCGCCTTGGCGATGCGCTTCACGTCGTTGATGAAGCCCATGTCGAGCATGCGGTCGCCTTCGTCGAGCACCAGCCATTTGGTGTCGGCAAGCATCAGGTCGCCTTCACGCACAAGGTCGGTCAGCCGACCGGGCGTTGCGATCAGGATGTCGACGCCGGGCGCAACCTTCTTCACCTGGCTGAAGCGCGAGACGCCGCCCAGCACGAGCGCGGTCGATACATGCGCGCCCTTGGCGAGCAGCTTGATCATCTCCTCGATCTGCACCGCGAGTTCACGTGTCGGCGCCAGGATCAGCGCGCGGGCCGTCTTCGGCCGGCGCTTGGTGCCAAGTGCGATGATCTTCGACAGGATCGGCAGCGCGAACGCCGCCGTCTTGCCCGAGCCGGTCTGGGCGATGCCGAAAATGTCGCGGCCTTCGAGCTGCGGCGGGATCGCCTGGGCCTGGATCGGCTTCGGATCGGTAAAGCCGGCGGCATTGGTGGCCTTGAGCAGTGCGCCGGTAATTCCAAGTGCGGCGAAACCGTTCAGTTCCCCAGTGTCCTTACCGGTCAAAGTGTTTTCATTGGTCAAAATATTCTTCTTTCATGCGGCTCCTGGCCGCAAACATCAATGGGCGGCAGGGCGCAACCTGCCGTCGAAAATTGTCATGAAACGACAAGGCGGGCGGACATTATCGTCCGCACGGCTGCGCTGTCGTGCCCGCAGGCATCATGCCACGGGGCTTTTTCGCCACCTTGCCGATCTGTCGGGAAGAGGGAAAACAGACGCAACCAGTCTCATTCGTCGAGAAGGCCGGATTATCCCGGCCCAAGCGCCTATGCCGCCGCATATGGCCCAGTTCCCATCGAAATGCAAGGGGCCCGATGCTGCAGCGCAGCAAAAGCCATGAGGAAGCGGCGCTTGCGCTCTCTCGCGGGCATGATTACCACAATGCAGCTTTCCGTTTCGGGGACCGGTCATGAAGGACGTGCTGAAGGAACTCGAGCGCCGCCGCGAGATCGCCCGCATGGGCGGCGGCCAGGCCCGCATCGACGCCCAGCACAAGAAGGGCAAGCTGACCGCCCGCGAACGCATAGACGTCTTTCTCGACGAGGGCTCGTTCGAGGAGTTCGACATGTATGTCGAGCACCGCTCGACCGATTTCGGCATGGAGAAAACCAAGATCGCCGGCGACGGCGTCGTTACCGGCTGGGGCACCGTCAACGGTCGCCCGGTCTATCTTTTCGCCAAGGATTTCACCGTGTTCGGCGGCTCGCTGTCCGAGGCGCATGCCGAAAAGGTGGTCAAGGTCCAGGAGATGGCGCTGCGCAATCGCGCGCCGATCATCGGCCTTTACGACGCCGGCGGCGCCCGCATCCAGGAAGGCGTGGCGGCGCTCGGCGGCTATGCCGAGATCTTCCAGCGCAATGTACTGGCCTCTGGCGTCATCCCGCAGATTTCACTGATCATGGGCCCCTGCGCCGGCGGCGATGTCTATTCGCCGGCGATGACTGACTTCATCTTCATGGTTCGCGAAACCTCCTACATGTTCGTCACCGGGCCGGATGTGGTGAAGACCGTCACCAACGAGACGGTCACCGCCGAAAGCCTCGGCGGCGCTTCTATCCACACGACGAAGTCCTCGATCGCCGACGGAGCCTACGACAATGACGTCGAGGCGCTGCTGCAGATGCGCCGGCTGGTCGATCTGCTGCCCGCTTCCAACACGGCGGAAATTCCCGAGATCGAATGCTACCAGTCGGTCACCGATCACGATCTGTCGCTCGACAGGCTGATCCCCGACAATGCCAACAAACCCTACGACATCAAAGAGTTGATCCTTAAAGTTGCCGACGAGGGTGACTTCTTCGAGATCCAGCAGAATTTTGCGAAAAACATCGTCACCGGCTTCGGCCGTATCGAGGGCCGCACCGTCGGCTTCGTCGCCAACCAGCCGATGGTGCTGGCCGGCGTGCTCGATTCGGATGCCAGCCGCAAGGCGGCTCGTTTCGTGCGATTCTGCGACTGCTTCTCGATCCCGATCGTCACCTTCGTCGACGTGCCGGGCTTACTGCCCGGCACCGCGCAGGAATATGGTGGGTTGATCAAGCACGGCGCCAAGCTTCTGTTCGCCTATGCCGAAGCGACCGTGCCAAAGATCACCGTCATCACCAGAAAGGCCTATGGCGGCGCCTATGACGTGATGGCCTCGAAGCATCTGCGCGGCGACATGAACTATGCCTGGCCGACGGCGCAGATCGCGGTGATGGGCGCCAGGGGCGCGGTCGAGATCATCTACCGCAAGGACATCGGCGACGCGGAAAAGATCGCGGCACATACAAAAGCTTACGAGGATCGCTTCCTGTCCCCCTTCGTTGCCGCCGAGCGCGGCTATGTCGACGAGGTGATCATGCCGCATTCGACCCGCCGGCGCATTGCACGTGCGCTCAGGATGCTGCGTAACAAGGACATGCAGAACCCCTGGAAGAAACACGACAATATTCCGCTGTGAGGGGTTGATGTCGCGCCTGGTCCTCTATGTAGGAGCGCGTTTCGGCAGGTTTGCCATCCTGCTCTTCGCCCTGCCGCTGTTTTGCCCAATACTCCTGTGGTTCTGGTTCCTCGATTGCTATCCGCTCGCTGTCATCGCGACTGGCGTTGTTGCGATCCCGGCCGCGATGCTGGCCATCGTTCTGTTGATCGGGACATTGTTCGCCGGTTTTCGACGCAGCAAGGTGGACGGGATTACTCGGGAATCAGCCCCGAAATTGTGGGCCGTCTGGGAGAGTATTGCCGGCAAACACCGCGCCAGCCGCACGAGCATCATCCTGAGCGACGATCTCAACGCTAGCATCGGTGAAGAGCGGCCGTTTCTGGGCCTGCTTGGTCGCAGGGCAATTCTCACCGTGGGCCTGCCGCTGCTCGCAGCGACCGACCAAAAGGGGTTTGCGGCGATCTTGGCCCATGAGGACGCCCATCTGAAAAATAAAGATACAAATGGCGGGCTCAACCTGGCCGAACTCGAAAAGAGCTTCGATCTAATCTTCGACTTCGCCCCACCGGGAAAAACCGTTTCAGGCAGCCTGTTCTACTGGATGCTTGGCCCGCTGTCGCGCACGCTGGAGCGCGAAGAAATACGGTTGTCGCGGCGGGCGGAAATTGACGCAGATCGTCATGCAGCGATGTCCGGCGATGCACATGAAACGGCGCGCGCCCTGCTGCTGATCGGTGCTGCCAGTACGTTCTTCGATGACCAAGTGTATATTCCGCTTAAACGTGAACTGCTTGGCACCATGGTACCGCCTCGTCCACCACTTGAAAGAGTTCTGGCGGCCGCCAGTCACCTGTCGAGGCTTCCCATCCTGCAAGAATATGCGCAAAAGGCCTGGGACGCGCCAGATAACGAAAGCGCGGATCATCCGCCCTGGTCCGAACGTTTGACTGCTCTTGGATTTAGCTCGGCTCCAGAGATAGAACCAGTTCTGGTTTCCGCCTTGTCGAGCCTGCTGAGCGATGAGATCGTCGCCGAACATGTCCGGCATTTCGACGGCGAATGGACATCGAAGATCGCCGACTATCTCGATCGATAGCTATCCACCTGAAACTATAGCGGCTAATGCCCAGTCGGCGCAGGCTATTCCGCTTCCGCCGCGCCGAATCCGGCTCCCATCGTCGCGCGGACGGCGCCCGACCATGGCGTGGCGTGATTGTCGATGCGCATCTGGAAGATAAAATAGGTCGGCGAGCAGAAGCCGATGCCTTTCACCTTGCCGAGGCCGGGCGTATCGGGCGGCAGCGACTGGCACATGTAATCCTCGCGGCAGAAATGGTCGGCCGAACAGGCGGGACGATTACCGCGATTGACAGCGCCGCCGAGGCACTGGTCGAAATTATTGGTCGCCACGCAGGTGTCGAATTTCTTGCCGCCGACGAGCCCGCAGATCTCGTTGGGCATCGGCTTGCCCGTCTTGAAGGCGGCAAAGCTGCGATCCCGGTCGTCGCAGCCGCGATAGGCGATACCCGCCGGCACACCGATCTTCGGCGGTCGGCAGGTGTAGGCGGCGCGCGAAATGCTTGGCGCGAACGCCGCGAACTGACCGGTGATGGTATAGCGGTCATTGAAAGGCTGTGCCGGGTTGCTGGCGATCGAGCCGGTCAGGCACGGATGGCCGGAGAACATCTCTTCGCTGTGCTTGGGCAACAGGCATTGCGCCAGCTTGGTGCGTACGCCGGACGCGGTTGCCAGCTGCGTGCAGACGGTGCCGGCGCCGCATTGCCATGTTGCGCCGAAGCGGGCCGCATCCTGTGGCATCAGGCACGGCATCGCCATCTCGGCCGGCGAATAGGCGATTTCGCCGGCATCGTTCCAGGTCGCCGGCGGCGCGAACGATAACGGGCGAAAGCGGTTCGGTTCCTTGCCGTCGGCAGTCGCGCGCAGCCAGGCGACGCGGCGCGGGATGTCGGCGTGGAGATGCGGGGAGATGCCGACCTCGATGCGGTTGAGCGGCGAGGTCGTCTTGTCGTCCAGGCCGATGAAATGGAAGCCGGCGGTCGAGCCCGCCTGATGGCAGCCCTGGCAGGCGCCGTTGTCCAGCCGCTCGACCAGTGCCTCCGGCGTGCGCACCAGCTTCAGCGCAGAGAAATCGACACCAGCGAAATCCGCGGACTGGAACAGTGGCGTGAACAGGTGGTTGGCCTGCCTCGCACTGCCGAAGGTCGACCACGAAATGACCTTCCTTGCCAAGAATTCATCGGGGATTTGGTAGACGCCGAGATCGACCGCCGCGACACTGGTGCGGACATAGTCCGCAAGTCTTGCTTTCAGCGCGACGTCTTCGGCAAGGCGTGCCGCATCGGGCGTGTTTTCCAGCGGCTTTTCGCTGGCAGCCACGCCATCGATGCCGAAAATTCGCATGAGATAGGCAGCCTGCCCGCCGAATTCGGTCTCCTGGCCGGAGGGGAAGCGCACCACTTGCGCATTGAGCTCGAGCTGCTTGAAGGTGAGCGCCGCCCTGTCCAGCGGCCCACCGATCAGCCAGCCGGCATCGACGTTCTCGTCGAGCTGTGGTGCCCAGCGCCCGGCGACGCCGACACAACCGCCATCGGCATCCGGCGCGGCATTGTAGACGGCACTGAAATTGAACGGCAGGCGCGAGCCCAGAACCTTGCCGTTTTTCTTGAAACTATAGGATAAGCGATAGACGAAGCGCACTTCGCCGCAACTCGTATCGCCTTGCAGCGCGGCGAAGTCGCGCCGGTCGAGCCGGTTGACTACGCCGACGAGGCGGAAGCGCGCGGCATCGGTCCTCAGCCAGCGCATGTCCATGACGCGGCCAACATTGCCGTCGGTCACCTCGTAGAGCGGCCGACCGCCGGCCTTCATCTCGGCCCGCAATGCTGCGACGTCGCTTGCAATCGTTTCGACGATCGCGTGATAGGCCGGCGCCTTGTCGTAAAGCGTCTTCAAATCGCCCTTGCCATCGACGCCTAAAATGCCGGCGAACCCGTAACCGTTGCTGTCGAGAGCGGCGAGAACGGCCGGGTCGTCGACGATCGTCAGCGGAGTTTCGGCGTTCGCAGCCTGCGCCATGAATACGGCGCTGACGATCGCAACGAGCAGCGTGAACATGCGGTTCATTCGGCAGCTATCCCGCGACTTTCGATAAGCTCGCGCAGGACCGGCACCAGCGCCAGCGGCAGGTCCTCGGCGATCAGCCCCGGCCCGAAACGGCTGCCGGCCTCGGCATGGATCCAGACTGCCGCACAGGCCGCTTCAAAGGCCGGCATGCCCTGCGCCAGCAGCGCGGCGATGATACCCGACAGCACGTCGCCCGAACCGGCGGTGGCCAGCCAAGGCGCGCCATTGCCGTTGATCGCTGCCCGGCCATCGGGGGCCGCAATCACAGTGTCGGCACCCTTGTAGACGAGAGTGGCGTTGGCCCGTTCGGCTGCGGCGCGTGCCTTGGCGAGTTTGGACAGGTCCTTGTCCTCGGCGATATCTGAAAAAAGCCTGGCGAATTCGCCGTCATGCGGCGTCATCACCAGAGCCGGCGCGCTCGGCCGGCTGGCGGCTTCGAACAGGGCATCCGGCGCGTCGCGAAACGAGGTGACGCCGTCGGCGTCGAGCACCAAGCCCTCAATCCCGCCGCCCTGCCCATGGGCGCCATTCAGCACGGCCAGGGCGAATTCGCGCGTCTTCTCACCAATGCCAAATCCCGGGCCGAGCACGAAGGCCGATGGCCGGCGGCTGCCGACGAATTCGTCCACATCCGCGACAGTGTCTAGCTTGCGCAGCATGATCGAGGTCAGATGCGCCGCGTTCACATGGATGGCGTTCGCCGGCGACAGCAAGGTGACGGCCCCTGCCCCGCTCCTGGCCGCGGCAAGCGCCGACAGCCGCGCAGCACCCGTCGCCGACGGCCCGCCGGAAAAGACGCCGACATGGCCGCGTTTATACTTATGGGCGTCGACGGCCGGAACCGGAAAGCGGCCAAGCCAGAGCGCCGGAATGTTCTCGAATGTTCGTGGTTCAAGCTGCGCAACAACACTGTCGCTTATGCCGATATCAGCGAGCACGATTTCGCCGCACAGCTCGCGCCCCGGCAACAAAAGATGGCCTGGCTTTTTTCGCGCAAAGGTCACGGTGATTCGGGCGTGGAAAGCCTGACCGAGGACATTGCCGCTCTCACCGGAGACGCCCGACGGCAGGTCGACCGCGACGACCGGCGAATTCAACTCCGCCACATTGTCGATCGCCTTGGCGGGGTCGCCGGATAGCGGCTTGGACAGCCCCGCCCCGTAAAGCGCATCGACCACGATCGAGCCCGTCTCGGCAACGAAATCCGACAGCGGCCGAGCTTCAACCGGACACTCCGAGGCAGCGACTGCTGCATCGCTGCCTCCTTTAGGCGATCCGGACGCCCATACCGAAACGTCGACGGCGCTCTCCCGAAGGATGCGCGCCACGACATAGCCGTCGCCGCCATTGTTGCCGGGGCCGCAAAGCACGTGGACGCGCGTTGCGTTCGGGTAGCGCTTGAGTACTACGGCAGCAACCGCAGCACCGGCATTGCGCATCAGGCCGATGCCGTCGAATGGACCAGCGGCAATCGCCAGCCGGTCGGCCTCGGCTATGTCGGACGGAGACAGAAGCTCATTGCTCATGCGGGCGACATGCACATCATTTCCCCAAGCATTGTCCAGTTTTTGATCCGACGCAAACAACGAAGGTCCCCAAGCAATTTGGCGGCGTACATCGTTCGGGACGACGGCGCGCAGCTGCCCATGAAATACCCGATCTGCCCAATTTTTGTGCGGACGGCAGGACCGGCGGTGTGTAGGCTCGCGGCATTCATGGCGCATCCAACGCTGCGAATGACGCGAATGTACATTCCCGCGTGGCATGGTATCCAAATCATGTGAGGCCGTTCGGCGCCCCATCAATTGGCACAGTTCGTGCTTGATTGAGGCGCAAGCGGGGCTCACAACCCGTCTTTTTTGGCAGTGGAGGCCACTTTTTACATGAAAAAGATCGAAGCGATCATCAAGCCGTTCAAGCTAGACGAAGTGAAGGAAGCGCTTCAGGAGGCCGGCCTGCAAGGTATCACCGTTACCGAGGCCAAAGGGTTTGGCCGCCAGAAGGGCCATACCGAGCTTTATCGCGGCGCCGAATATGTCGTCGACTTCCTGCCGAAGGTGAAAATCGAAGTCGTGCTCGGCGACGATGCGGTCGAAGCCGCGATCGAAGCCATCCGCAAGGCGGCCCAGACCGGCCGCATCGGCGACGGTAAGATCTTCGTCTCCAATATCGAGGAAGTGGTGCGCATTCGCACCGGCGAAACCGGCATGGACGCCGTCTGAATTTTCCCGTTAAAAGGCCATGTTCAAAACGTCATCACATAGGGAAGCAGGGACATGACGACAGCCAAAGACATCATGAAGCAGATCAAGGACAACGACGTTAAGTTCGTCGATCTGCGCTTCACCGATCCGAAGGGCAAACTGCAGCACGTTACGATGGATGTCGTCGAGGTCGAGGAAGACATGTTTGCCGATGGCGTCATGTTCGATGGTTCCTCGATCGCAGGCTGGAAGGCGATCAACGAGTCCGACATGGTGCTGATGCCGGATTCCGATACGGTGCATATGGACCCGTTCTTCGCGCAGTCGACCATGGTCATCCTGTGCGACATCCTCGATCCGATCTCCGGGGAGTCCTACAATCGCGACCCGCGCGGCACCGCTAAAAAAGCCGAGGCCTACATGAAGGCCGAAGGCATCGGCGACCAGATCTTCGTCGGTCCTGAAGCCGAGTTCTTCGTGTTCGACGACGTCAAGTACAAAGCCGATCCCTACAACACCGGCTTCAGGCTGGATTCGACCGAACTGCCGTCCAATGACGATACCGACTACGAGACCGGCAACCTCGGTCACCGGCCGCGCATCAAGGGCGGTTATTTCCCGGTGCCGCCGGTCGATTCGGCGCAGGACATGCGCTCGGAAATGCTCACCGTGCTCGCCGAGATGGGCGTGCGCGTCGAAAAGCACCACCACGAAGTGGCCGCCGCACAGCACGAGCTCGGCATCAAGTTCGACACGCTGGTCCGCAACGCCGACAAGATGCTGATCTACAAATATGTCGTGCACCAGGTCGCCAATGCGTATGGCAAGACGGCCACCTTCATGCCGAAGCCGGTGTTCGGCGACAATGGCTCGGGCATGCATGTCCACCAGTCGATCTGGAAGGAAGGAAAGCCGACTTTCGCCGGCAACGAATATGCCGGCCTGTCCGAGAGCTGCCTGTTCTACATCGGTGGCATCATCAAGCATGCGAAGGCGATCAACGCCTTCACCAACCCGCTGACCAACTCCTACAAGCGCCTGGTGCCGGGCTATGAAGCGCCGGTGCTGCTCGCCTATTCGGCACGCAACCGCTCGGCCTCGTGCCGCATTCCGTTCGGCTCGTCGCCGAAGGCCAAGCGCGTCGAGGTCCGCTTCCCCGATCCGGGCGCGAACCCCTATCTCGCCTTCGCCGCCATGCTGATGGCCGGCCTTGACGGCATCAAGAACAAGATCCACCCGGGACAGCCGATGGACAAGGATCTCTACGATCTGCCGCCGAAGGAATTGAAGAAAATCCCGACCGTCTGCGGCTCGCTGCGCGAGGCTTTGCAGAGCCTCGACAAGGACCGCGGCTTCCTGAAGGCCGGCGGCGTCTTCGACGACGACCAGATCGACAGCTACATCGAGCTTAAGATGGCCGAGGTGATGCGCTTCGAAATGACGCCGCATCCGGTCGAATACGATATGTACTATTCGGTCTGATCCAGATCGTTGCAGCCAACAAAAAAACCCCGGAGGAGACGCCGGGGTTTTTATTGCGATGCGATCAGAGAGAAAGTCACGGCGCAGACCTGAGGTCTACGCCGGGACGAATGCTCAAGCCGCGGCCGACACTTCGGCGCTGGTAGGGACGGAGGCGATCGTCTTCAATATCTGCGAGGCGATCTGGTAGGGGTCACCCTGCGAGTTCGGGCGGCGATCCTCGAGATAGCCCTTGTAGCCGTTATTGATAAAGGAATGCGGCACGCGGATCGAGGCGCCGCGGTCGGCGATGCCGTAGCTGAACCTGTTCCAGGGCGCGGTCTCGTGCTTGCCGGTCAAACGCTTGTCGTTGTCCGGCCCATAGACGGCGATGTGATCCATCAGGTTTTTGTCGAAGGCTGCCATCAGCGCCTCGAAATAGCCCTTGCCGCCGACTTCGCGCATATAGGCGGTCGAGAAGTTGGCATGCATGCCGGAGCCGTTCCAATCGGTGTCGCCGAGCGGCTTGCAGTGATATTCGATATCGATGCCGTACTTCTCGGTCAGGCGCTGCAACAAATAGCGCGCCATCCACATCTGGTCGGCGGCCTTCTTGGAGCCCTTGCCGAAGATCTGGAATTCCCACTGGCCTTTGGCCACCTCGGCGTTGATGCCTTCATGGTTGATGCCGGCGGCAAGGCAAAGGTCGAGATGCTCCTCGACGATCTGCCTGGCGACTGAGCCGACATTGCTGTAGCCGACGCCGGTATAGTACGGGCCTTGCGGCGCCGGATAGCCGCTCTCGGGGAAGCCGAGCGGGCGGCCGTCCTTGTAGAAGAAATACTCCTGCTCGAAGCCGAACCAGGCGCCCTCGTCGTCGAGGATGGTGGCGCGCTTATTGGAGGCATGCGGCGTCACGCCATCGGGCATCATGACCTCGCACATAACGAGCGCGCCATTGGTGCGGGCCGGATCCGGGTAGACGGCGACCGGCTTCAGAACGCAATCGGAGCTGTGGCCCTCGGCCTGCATGGTCGAAGAACCGTCGAAGCCCCACAGCGGAAGCTGGTCGAGCGTCGGAAACTCGGCATAGTCCTTGATCTGCGTCTTTCCGCGAAGATTGGGAACCGGGGTGTATCCATCGAGCCAAATGTACTCGAGCTTGTATTTCGTCATTCTAGCCTCTCGTTGCTTGATCACCGAACCCTGGATGGCGCCGGAGCAGGCCGGCCTATCCAGCAGCCGACCTGCCGGATTATCAAAAAGCAATTCGTGTGCCATTCTCGCCGGCGACGGGTGCGGCAAAGTGAGGTCGCATCGGCGCAAAATTGCCGGGCCGCTGCAAGGTGCGCTGGGATCACTCACAAGCATAGTTTGCATAAATAATGTGCAACTAGTGATCTTTTTATAATCATATTGCCTAATTCGATTGCTGAACCTATCTTGGGGAAAGGTTGAATCGGCTAGGTTCTGTCGAAGAAAGGAAACCGACAATGGAAATCACTTCCACTCGTCAGTCGGCCAAAATCCTGATGTTCCCGGTGGCAGCGCGCGTGTCTGCCTCAAATTTAAGCGGAAAGGCTAAGTTCGCGGCAGAACTTGCTTCTTTGCGCAACCGCACGGATTTCGGAAGTGCCTGGTATCATGAGGCAGCGATCGAGGAAGCGAAACAGGATCGGAAGAGCTAGGCTTCTCCGTCCGCGTATTTGATAAATTGGCAAAGCCCGGCGCGATCGCTCGCGCCGGGCTTTGCTTGAGCCGGGACAGGTCGGCTACTGCTTGGTGTGCAGGTCTGTTCCGAGGGTATCCCTGACGAAGATCATGCCAATGATCAGCGACATCGCTGCAACGGCGACCGGATACCAGAGGCCGTAATAGATGTTGCCCTTAGCCGCGCTCAGCGCGAAGACGGTCACCGGCAGTAAACCGCCAAACCAGCCATTGCCAATATGATAAGGCAGCGACATGCCGGTGTAGCGGATGCGGGTCGGGAACATCTCGACCAGGATCGCAGCGATCGGCCCGTAAACCATGGTCACGTACAGAACCAGGATGAACAGGATGCCGATGGTCAGCGGCCAGTTGATCTGTGCCGGATCCGCGAACATGGCAAAAGCGCCGGACGCGGGAATGTTGTAGACTGTCACCTCGGTTGCGCCAGCCGCTTCTTCCTTGGTCAGGATCTTGTCAGCGACTGCCTTGTCTGTCGGGACGGTCGTTTTTTCGCCGGCACGAATCGCGGTGGCATCGAGTTTAAGCTCGGGATTGGCAGCCACAAAAGCGTCGAGCTTCTGGTCGGCCACTTTCGATGCCGCACGCTTTAGAGGATAACCTCCATCCTGTAAGGCGATATTGATTGCCTTGCCGAAGGCTGTGTCCTTGGCCTTCAACTGGTCGCCAGCCGCGACCGCGTCATAGGCTTCAGCCGTTTCGTTGCCGATCTTGACCGTTGCAGCAGTTCCGGGCGCGGCTGTCGTGACCACATCGTATGGCACGGAACTCTTCGCAAGGAATGCCGTGGCAACATCGCACGAGCTGGTGAATTTCCATGTTCCGGTAAGATTGAATTGGAAACTGCAGTCGCCCGGTGCGGCGGTGACGGTTGCTCGAACATTTTCCTGCGCGGTAGCTAGAGTGGGATTAGCGGCGCGGGTCAGTGCCTTGAACAGTGGAAAGGTGGTGACGATCGCCAGCGCCAAACCCGCCATGATGATCGGTTTGCGGCCGATCTTGTCGGAGAGCCAGCCGAATACGACGAAGAAGATGGTGCCAAGCGCCAGCGCGATCGCGATCATGATATTGACCGACTGCGGATCGACCTTGAGCACGTTCTGCAGGAAGAACAGCGCGTAGAACTGGCCGTTGTACCAGACCACGGCCTGGCCAGCGGTAAGGCCAAGCAGCGCCAGCAATGCGATCTTGGCGTTTTTCCACTGGCCGAAGGCTTCGGACAGGGGTGCCTTGGAGCCTTTGCCCTCTGCCTTCATACGCTGGAAGGTCGGAGACTCGGCAAGTGACAGGCGAATCCAGACCGAGATGGCGAGCAGGACCGCGGAAACCAGGAACGGAATGCGCCAGCCCCAAGCTGTGAAATCTTCCTTGCTGAGGGAATTCTGCACAATCAGAATCACGATCAGCGACAGGAACAGGCCGAGCGTTGCGGTGGTCTGGATCCATGAGGTGTAGAAGCCACGGCGGTCATCTGGAGCGTGCTCGGCGACGTAGGTCGCGGCGCCGCCATATTCGCCGCCAAGCGCCAGACCCTGGAGCAGACGGAGCGCAATCAGCATGATCGGCGCGGCAATGCCCCAACTGGCGGAGCCGGGAAGCACGCCGACGAGGAAGGTCGACAGACCCATGATCATGATGGTGACAAGAAATGTGTACTTGCGGCCGACGAGATCGCCGATGCGGCCGAACACCAGGGCACCAAGCGGGCGAACGATGAAGCCTGCGGCAAACGCCAGAAGCACGAAGATATTTCTCGTTGTTTCCGGATAGGAGTTGAAGAATGCGGTGCCGATCGCGGCCGCCAATGCACCGTAGAGATAGAAATCGTACCATTCGAAAATGGTGCCGAGCGAGGAAGCAAAGATGACCTTCTTCTCCTCGCGCGTCATGCCGCGGCTTGTTTTGCCGGCGGTCGATGCCATTGCCATGAGCGTATCCTCCCGTGTGATTCTGCCAGTCCTCGATGCGGCACTTCATCGTCCGCGTTTCCTCGCAACGCAGACTCAGTGCAGCCATCAGTGCAAAAAATGACAGAAAGCAGTGCCCAGAGGCAGACCGCCTTTGGGATTATGACTTTGGTCTAATGTGCAGTGCGAAATCGCAGGTAGTGCCGTCAGCCTTTGAGAGCGTCGAGCAGTCCGACTGCCGCCATCATGTCGCGCTTGCGGGCCGCGCGGCGCGCGAGCGCCTCGGCATCATGGCCCCATTGCTCGGCCTGCCAGTCCTCGTCGACATGGCCGGCAGCCCAGGCCGCCTCGCCGTCTAGCTCGCCGACATCGACGGCCAGCGCCAGCAGCGCCGATCCGGTCAGCGACGTCATGACGTGGATGGCGGCAAGGCGCAGCGGATCGGCACGTTGGGCAAGATGCTGGCCAAGCAGCGCGATACTCTCGCGCGGCTGTTCGACATGGATCACGCCTTCGGCAAGATGGAACCGGGCGCCGAGCGCGCTGCGCACCCAGTCGATGACCGGATCCCAATGCTCGTTCTGCCGGTCGACGAGTCCTTGGGGCGCATCGGCGCGGTAGCAGAGCAGATCGGACGAGGCAAAGCGCAGGATGTCCTCCAGCACGGCCTGGGGATCACTGGCGACGCCATCGATTGCCGTATTGACCAGACGCATCACCGGCATCGTCACCGGGTCGATGGTCTCCTCCTGTGCGGCGAATTCCTCGGCGACGAGAGCAGCCGCCTTTTCGGTCGGCAGCGCCAGCAGCGCCTTGGCCGGCGTGCGGACGGGCTTGCCATCGAGATGGACGGCAAAACCGTCTTCGACCGGTGCTACCGCGACGGTCTTGTAGAAGCGCTTCGGCAGCGGCGTCTTCATCTGGATCTGGGCGCGACGCACCGGGTCTGGATCAGAGAGCTGCTTTCCAGCTTCGAGGTCGTTCAATATATCGCGCATGCTCATCCGGGACTTTGTTTTCGGGCCGGCCGGTTGACGATGATAAGACCGGCGGCGATGAGGCCGAGTGCCAGGAAGATACGAACGGTCAGCGGCTCGTTCAAGAACACGGCGCCGCAGAGCACGCCGAAGACCGGCGACAGGAAGGTGAAGCTCGACAGTCCAGATGCAGGGTAGCGCCGCAGCAGCCAGAACCACAGCACATAGGTGAACGCGACAACGTAGACGGCCTGGAACAGCAGCGCCAAGGTCGGCAGAAGGATAAAGCTGCGGACGGGCGGCCCGGCAAAGGGCATCACCAAAATGCCGACGACAGCGGCCCCGGCCAGCTGATAGAGCAGCAGCTTTTCGGCGCTGGCCGTCACCAGCTTCGACCGCTTGATGACGATATTGGTCACGGCCCACAGAATGCCGGCACCGAGACTGAGCAAATCGCCGCCCAATGTTGCGCCGCCATTGGCGCTCAGTTTATCGGAAAACACCGCGATCAGTCCGGCGAAAGCGAGCAGCAGACCAATGAGCTTGCGCGCCGTGATGCTTTCGCCCAGCAGGAAATGACCGCCGACCAGCATCCAGAACGGCATGGTGTTGACCAGCAAAGTGTTGCGCACGACAGTGGTGTGCTCGAGCCCGACATAGAGAAACAGGAACTCGAGACCGAAAAGCGCGCCTGCCAGGATGCCGGCGACGACGGTCTTGTCGGGCGTGAACAGCGCAATGCCGCGCCAGCGGCACCAGCCGAAAACACACAGGCCGCCGATGACCGAGCGGGCGATGGACAGGAAAACAGGGTCGTAGCCAGCATAGGAGATCTTGGCGGCAACGTAGTTCAGGCCCCACGAAAAGGTCAGCCCGACCATGATGACGGCGGCCGCCAGATCGACCGCGTCACGGCGGTCGAGCGTATCTGTGGCGACGCCCACCGCCGCTAGTCCTCCGCGCTCGCGTCATCGAAACCGAGCAGGTTCCAGCTCTGGCGCATATGCGGCGGCATCGGTGCGGTGACGTCGACAAAGCCCTTGTCGGGATGCGGGATAACGATGCGGCGCGCGTGCAGATGCAGCCGGTTCTGCATGCCGCCTGGAAAATCCCAATTGGTGTCGGCCTCGAAATATTTGGGGTCGCCGATGATCGGGCAACCGATATGGGCGGCATGGACGCGAAGCTGGTGGGTGCGCCCGGTATAGGGTTCCATTTCCAGCCAGGACAGGGTCTGCGCCGCCTGCTCGACGATGCGGTAATAGGACACGGCGTGATCGGCGCCCTTTTCGCCGTGCTTGGCGATGCGCACACGATCGCCGTCGGCCGTCGGTTCCTTGATCAGCCAGGTCGAGATCTTGTCCTCGCGCTTCGGCGGCACGCCCTTGACCAGCGCCCAGTAGGTTTTCTTCGTCTCACGCGCCCGGAACGCTTCGGCGAGCCTCATGGCGGCGAGCCTTGTACGGGCGACAACCAGCACACCCGACGTGTCGCGGTCGAGCCGGTGCACCAGACGCGGCTTCTCGCCCTTCTGGTTGCGCCAGGCTTCCAGCATGTCGTCGACATTGCGGGTGACGCCAGAGCCGCCCTGGACCGCCAGGCCGGCCGGCTTGTTGAAGACGAAGACCTTCGGGTCCTCATGGATCAGCATCTTTGCCAAAACGTCGGCGTCGCCCTGGTTGCGGATCGAATGACCGGTGAGCGGGCTTTCACCTTTCTTGTCGACTTCGAGCGGCGGCACTCGGACCGTCTGGCCGGCTTCGACGCGGGTATCGGCCTTCACCCTGCCGCCGTCGACGCGGATCTGGCCGGAACGCAGCAGCTTCTGCAGATGACCGAAACCGAGACCGGGGAAATGGCTCTTGAACCAGCGGTCGAGCCGCATGCCCGCCTCGCCGGCGTCCACTGTGATCTGTTCAACGCCTGCCATGATTCCAATCGCCGTTTTGCAGGCATGCAACGGCATTCGCCGGTACCCGCAATCTCACTCGGTTATTCGTTGTCGGTTCCATATTGCAGAACCTGAACTTTCTCCAGCGTAATCAAACCACTTGTCATGATTGTTTCAAGCACGGGCAGGAAAGCGGCCAATTTTTCCTCGTCATCGACGATCTCGATGACGAGTGGCAGATCCTCCGACAGGCGGAGGATCTTCGTGGTGTGAAGCCGGCTGGAATGGCCGAACCCCATCGCGCCGCGCAGGACGGTCGCGCCGGCTATCTGCATTTCGCGGGCCCTCAGCACGATAACCTCATACAGCGGACGGCCATCTGCCTTGTCGTTTTCGCCGATAAATATGCGCAGCAATTGTGCCTGGGTTGGTATCTTCATTGCCTGGACCCTCTCAGCCGGTTGAGCCGAACTGCAAAGATGTGGCCAAGCCAGACGGCGGCAAGCCAGGCCACCACGGAGATCGCGATATTGAGTCCCGCCGCCACAAGCCTCCCGCCTTGCGCGAGGGTGAGTGTTTCAAGGCTGAAAGCGGAGAAGGTCGTCAGGCCGCCGCAGAAGCCGGCCATGAAGAATTGACGTTGCAGCGGACCGGCGAAGACGCGACCATCCGGTCCCGTCAATGTCGCGTAGAAGCCGATGAGGAACGAGCCAACAATGTTGACGAGGAGCGTGCCGAAGGGAAATCCAGCGCCCCACAGGGCAGTGCTCGTCGATGAGGCAAGCGCCCGCAACACACCGCCGATCATGCTGCCTGCGGCTACGGTCGCATAGAGCCGAACCGTTTCGTTGGTTCTGCGACGGCCAATGAGGCGCGCCGCATGCCCTGCCGCAGTGTCCGTCCCGTCGTGGCGGAGCTTCCGCAGGCCGCTCACGGCGCCCCGCCGCCAATCAGAAGACTTCCCGCAGCAAAGCCCAGCGTCACGCCGCCGAGGCTCAGAAAAACCGAAAGCAGCACATTTCCGCCGGCGCGCCGCCATTCGCCCTCGCGCGCCAGCGCCAGCGTCTGCAGGCTGAAGGAAGAAACCGTGGTGTAGCAGCCGAGGCCGCCGGTAACGGTAAAGGCCCAGATGGCGGGCATGCCGTCGCGCGCCACCGCATGCGCAACGACACCGATTGCAAACGCTCCCGAGACGTTGACGGCCATAGTGCCCCAGGGAAAGGTCTCGCCGACCCGGCGGGCGACGAAGCCGGACAGGAAGAAGCGGGCCATTGCACCGATCGCGCCACCAAGGCAGACAAGCAACAGATGATACATCGTGCTTCCTCGCGCCGGTCACACCACGGTGTCAGGCGGCTCCGGCCTTCTTCGGCTTGCTGGAGCCGATCATCTTCCAGTTCTTGTAGAACATGGCATTGATGCGCTCGACGCTGACCGAAACGATGGCGAGAAGAGCGGCGATTAGGCCCGGGAATGGCGATGGCCGGATGATGTCCATGAACACGCAGTAGCGGCGCCCATCATATTCGTTGACCGAGCGGTGCAGCAGCGTGTCGTCGAAAATATAGAGCGGATTGTCGTGCCAGTAGTTCCTGGCGTTGTTGCACTCGACGAAAACCTCGGCCTTCACCGGGAGAAGATTGTAGAGAATGCGCAGGCTGAGCCGCAGCGGTCCGAAATGCCAGGAGGTCGATTCCTTGCCCCTGAACACCGACACGGCGATGGTCTTGATATATTTGAAATCCTTGTTGAATTCGGCGACGTTGTCGATCTTGTGCTTGCCGTACCACTGGTAGACATACATGCCGCGCCGGCCGCTGCCGAAATTGGCGTCGATATCGGCGATGATCTCGTCCTTGCGCGCCTTGAAGACGTCCAGAACCTCGTTGACCTCACGCTGATAGTCCGGAGGAAACTGGTCCAGTTTCCAGACACCGCGGTTTCTGTAGCACAGCAGATCGACCAGCAGATTGAAGGGCGAAAGCAGCCAGGTGAAGATGCCGTTGCCGAGAAAATAACCACTGAACAGCGCCCAGTTCTTGTTGTCATTGCGCAACACGTCGACCAGGCCGAGGACAATGAAAATTGTCGTCAGGATGGGAATGAAATAGAAGCCGAGCGCCAGCAGCGGGATCGCCATGGCGAACTTTCGAAGGGTCTTGCGAGTTTTTTTTGTCATTTTTCCACGCGCCAGGCGCGATTCCGTTCTGAATATCGTCGGTACGTTTCTGGCCTGTCCGCCGGCCGGAGGCGCATCTTGATAGGGTTTTTTATCCCGCCAGACAACGGCGATCACACCAGTGTGCGACTGGCAGCTACTTTTCCCGCTCGCTGCGCAGCTTCGCCCAATAATCCAGCCGCTTCCTGATATCGCGCTCGAAGCCGCGCTCGGGCGGGTCGTAGAATGTCTGCCTTCCCATCTTCTCCGGAAAATAGTCCTGGCCGGAAAAAGCGTCGGGTTCGTCGTGGTCGTAGCGGTAGCCGGCGCCGTAATCTTCCTGTTTCATCAGCTTGGTCGGCGCATTGAGAATGTGCTTGGGCGGCAGCAGCGAACCGAATTCCTTCGCTGCCTGTGTGGCGGCCTTGAACGCGGTATAGACTGCATTGGATTTCGGCGCGGTGGCGAGATAGACGGTCGCCTCGGCGAAGGCCAGTTCGCCCTCGGGCGAGCCCAGATAGTCATAGGCGTCCTTGGCGGCGTTAGCGACGACGAGCGCCTGCGGGTCGGCCAGCCCGATATCCTCCATCGCCATGCGCACCAACCGGCGCCCGAGATAAAGCGGATCTTCGCCGGCGTCGAACATGCGGGCGAGATAGTAGAGTGCCGCGTCGGGGTCGGAGCCGCGCACCGATTTGTGCAAGGCGGAGATCAAATTGTAGTGGCCGTCCTGTCCCTTGTCGTAGATCGGCGCGCGGCGCTGGACGATGCGCTGCAGGGCTTCGGCGCCGAACACCTCCTTTGATTTCGCTGCGCGCCAGACCTCTTCGGCGAGCGTCAGCGCCGCGCGGCCGTCGCCATCGCTCATGCGGATGAGCATCGCCCGTGCCTCGTCATCGAGCGGCAGCGCCCTGCCCTCTGCCTCCTCGGCCCGCGCCAGCAGCTTGGCGATGCTGTCCTCGCCGAGCGAGTGGAAGACCAGCACACGCGCGCGCGACAACAGCGCGGCGTTAAGCTCGAAGGACGGGTTCTCGGTGGTGGCGCCGACCAGCACGACGGTGCCGTCTTCCATCACGGGCAGAAAACTGTCCTGCTGGGCGCGGTTGAAGCGATGGATCTCGTCGACGAACAGCAGTGTCTGGCGGCCGTTGGAGCGGCGCAGCTTCGCTGCCTCGAACACTTTCTTCAGGTCGGCAACGCCGGAAAACACCGCCGAGATCTGTTCGAAGGCGAGGCTTGTCTCGCCGGCAAGCAGCCGTGCGACCGTGGTCTTGCCGGTGCCGGGCGGGCCCCAGAAAATCATCGAGCCGAGCGAGCCGGAGCCGATCAGCCGCGTCAGCGCGCCGTCGGATCCGGTCAGATGCTCCTGGCCGACGACCTCGCCGAGGTTCTTCGGACGCAGACGGTCCGCCAGCGGCCTGCCGGGCGGCGTCTTTTCCGGTTCATCGACACTGAACAGATCGGCCATGCAACTTCTTCTGCCTGGAGCCCGATCATGCTGACGTTCGGGCTCAGTAACGCAACACCTGGCGTAGTATCTGCCCGCCGCGCTCGACGGTAAAGCGCCACCAGCGCGTATCCTGCTGGGCTACCTGTTCCAAGGTCGCCGCCTTGTCGATCGTCAGGCCATTGACCTCACGCACGATGTCGCCTGGCTGGAAGCCAAAATCGGCAGCAGGCGAATCGCGGTTGATGTCGACCACGGTGACGCCTTTGACATCCGTGCGCAGACCGAGCCGTTGGGCAAGCCGTGGCGACAGTTCAGCAACCTTGGCACCGGAAAACGGGCTGCGGCCGCGCAATATGAGTTCCGCAGCTTTGGCGCCCTCAGGCGGCCGTTCCAGCGCGATGTCCATCGTCGCCTGCTGACCCTTGCTCAGAACGCCGAAGCTGGCATTCGTACCAATCGACAGCGTCGCCATCCGGTAGTCCAGCGCCCCGACGCTCTCGACCGGCTTGCCGTTGAGCGACAGCACTACGTCGCCCGGCTTGAGCCCTGCCTTGGCGGCGGGTCCCGCCTCTTCGACCGAAGAAACCAGCGCACCGGTCGGTTTGTCGATGCCGAGCGATTCGGCAATCTGCGGCGTCACCGCCTCGAACTCGGCACCGGCATACGGCCGCTCGAAGAAGTCGAGCCCGGCCTTGGCCGCGTCGGCGAAGGCGCGAACCATGTTCGAAGGGATGGCAAAGCCGATGCCGATCGAGCCGCCGCTACGGCTATAGATCGCCGTGTTGATGCCGATCAGCTGCCCTCCCATGTTGACCAGCGCGCCACCGGAATTGCCGGGGTTGATGGCGGCGTCGGTCTGGATGAAGAAGCTGGAATCGGAGACGCCGATATGGCTGCGCGCCACCGCCGAAATAATGCCGCTGGTGGTGGTCTGGCCGACACCGAACGGATTGCCGATCGCCAGCACCAGGTCGCCGACCTCGAGCGCGTCGGAATCGCCGATGGCGATCACCGGAAACGGCTTGTCGGAAGAAATCTTGAGCACGGCGAGATCGAGCGTCTCGTCCTTAAGCAGTACCTTGCTGTCGAATTCGCGCCCATCGGCAGTCGCGACCTTGACCTGGTCGGCGTCCTTGACGACGTGGAAATTGGTGACCACGACGCCGGTCGGATCGACCAGCACCCCCGAACCGAGCGAGGACTGCGCGCGCGGCTGCGAGCGGCCGAAGAACTCCTCGAAGAACGGATCGCCGTCGAAGGGCGACGTCACCTTGGCGGTCTGCGAGGCGTAGACATTGACCACGGCCGGCGCCGTCTGCTTGACCAGCGGCGCGAAGGACAGCTGCACCTCCTCGCGGCCGAACGGCACGCGCTTGTCGGGGCCTGAAGTGGCGTTTTCGCCTTCGACGCCATGCAGCAGATCGGTTAGCACGTCGGACAGACCGGGATCTGGCTTGGCCTCCTCCGCCAGCGCGTGCCTGGCCGCCGGCACGACGGCCAACGCCATCAAGGCGCAGATCAGAACAATGGACAGCCGTTTAACGCGCATTCCGAATCCTCCAAGTCGGGCGCCATTGTCCTGACGATTGTGCAAAATGAAAGGCTAAGCCGCTGAAATCCGATTATTTTGGGTAGTCGCCGCAAAAACCGGTGACAAAACCCCTACCAGCCCTGCCCGGTACCTTCGGAAACAGAAAAAGGGCCCGGAGGCCCCTTTTGAACTTCTCGCGAAAAACCGAGCCTTATGCGGCTGCAGCTTCCTCTTCGGTGCCTTCGGCCTCGATGCGGGCACGGTCGCCGGCGCCCTTGGCCGAGGTGTCGCGGTCGACGAACTCGATGACCGCCATTGCCGCGTTATCACCGTGGCGGAAGCCGGCCTTCATGATGCGCAGATAGCCGCCGTTGCGGGTGGCATAACGTGGCGCGATGGTATCGAACAGGCGCTTGACGACGCCTTCATTGCCGATCTGGGCAATAACCTGGCGGCGGGCGTGCAGGTCGCCGCGCTTGCCGAGCGTCACCAACTTCTCGACGATCGGACGCAAATCCTTCGCCTTCGGCAGCGTGGTGAGGATCTGCTCGTGCTCGATAAGCGACACGGCAAGGTTGGCAAACATCGACTTGCGATGGCTTATGCTGCGGGCGAACCGGCGGCCTTTAAATCCGTGGCGCATGGCTCTTCTCCTTCATTGCGGTTTCAAGAGGCCTGAGCCCCAGTTGGTTAGCCGCATGATCTTGTCCGAAAAGTCTGCAACTTTTTGCTGCGCTGACCTTCGGTTCGAGATCATGCTCAATATTGGTCTTCGTAACGCTTGGCGAGGTCTTCGATGTTTTCCGGCGGCCAGTCCGGCACTTCCATGCCGAGATGCAGGCCCATCGCCGCCAGGACTTCCTTGATCTCGTTCAGCGACTTGCGGCCGAAGTTCGGGGTGCGCAGCATCTCGGCTTCGGTCTTCTGGATCAGGTCGCCGATATAGACGATGTTGTCGTTCTTCAGGCAGTTGGCCGAACGCACCGAAAGCTCGAGCTCGTCGACCTTCTTGAGCAGCGCCGGGTTGAAGGCAAGCTCGGTAACCTGTTCGGCGGCGACTTCCTTCTGCGGCTCGTCGAAATTGACGAACAGGCCGAGCTGGTCCTGCAGGATGCGAGCGGCGAAGGCCACCGCGTCCTCGCCCGAAATCGAACCGTCGGTCTCGATGGTCATGGTCAGCTTGTCATAGTCGAGAACCTGGCCCTCGCGGGTGTTCTCGACCTTGTAGGAGACCTTCTTGACCGGCGAATACAGGCTGTCGACGGGGATCAGCCCGATCGGCGCGTCCTCGGCGCGGTTACGGTCGGCCGGCACATAGCCCTTGCCGGTATCGACGGTGAATTCCATGCGGATTTCAGCGCCTTCGTCCAGCGTGCAGATGACGTGGTCGGGATTGAGGATCTCGACGTCGCCGACCGTCTGGATGTCGCCGGCGAGAACCGCGCCCGGTCCCTGCTTGCGGACGACCATGCGCTTGGGGCCGTCGCCTTCCATGCGGATGGCGATTTCCTTGATGTTCAAAACGATGTCGGTCACGTCCTCGCGGACGCCGGCGATGGACGAGAATTCATGCAGAACGCCGTCGATCTGCACGGCGGTTACAGCCGCGCCACGCAGCGAAGACAGAAGCACGCGGCGCAGCGCGTTGCCGAGGGTGAGGCCGAAGCCGCGCTCGAGCGGCTCGGCGACCAGCGTGGTCAGCGTCTTCTTCTTCGACGAGAACTCGATCTTGTTCGGCTTGATCAGTTCTTGCCAATTTTTCTGGATCATAGTGCTTTCCTTCCGTTGTCCCGCCACCATCCAATCGTGGCGGGCGACCTGGAATGCCGTGGAGGAGCGCCCTTGAGGCGCTCGCGCGGCGTTCGGTAAATTCTTTAGACGCGGCGCTTCTTGCGCGGGCGGCAGCCATTGTGCGGGATCGGCGTCACATCACGGATCGAGGTGATGGTGAAGCCGGCAGCCTGCAGCGCGCGCAGCGCCGATTCACGACCGGAGCCGGGTCCACAGACCTCGACCTCGAGCATGCGCATGCCGTGTTCCTGGGCCTTCTTGGCAACATCTTCTGCGGCCATCTGGGCAGCGAACGGGGTCGACTTGCGCGATCCCTTGAAGCCCTGGGCTCCGGCCGACGACCAGGCAATCGAGTTACCCTGCGCGTCGGTGATGGTGATCATCGTGTTGTTGAAGGTCGAATTGACGTGGGCAACGCCCGACGAGATGTTCTTGCGTTCGCGACGGCGAACACGAGCGGCTTCCTTGGCCATGATGGTCCTTTCAGTTGATCTCTACACCGCCGTAATGCCAGCGGCTCCACCAGGGAGAAGGCAGTAGGGGAATATGGCAGTAGGGCAGTATGTCTGCCGTTCCTATTGCCTTACTGCCCTACTCCCTTACTGCCCTAAATTACTTCTTCTTTCCGGCAATCGACTTAGCCGGGCCCTTGCGGGTGCGCGCATTGGTATGCGTGCGCTGACCACGAACCGGTAGCGAGCGGCGGTGACGCAGGCCGCGGTAGCAGCCGAGGTCCATGAGTCGCTTGATGTTCATCGACACTTCGCGGCGCAGATCGCCCTCGACCTGATAGTCGCGGTCGATGGTCTCGCGGATCTGCAGCACTTCCGCGTCGGTCAGCTGGTTGACGCGACGCTCGGCCGGGATGCCGACCTTGTCGACGATCTCCTGGGCGAACTTCTTGCCAATGCCGTGAATGTATTGAAGCGCGATGACGACGCGCTTGTTGGTCGGAATATTGACGCCGGCTATACGAGCCATGTTCTTCTCTTCTCCATATAGGCCGGACGAGCCGGCGCTTCAAGTTGCCCCGCGTCCGGTGGAGGCCGGCCCTTGCGGGAGTTTCCAGTTCAAAGCGGCCTGCCTTGCCCTTGCGGACAAGCAAGCCTCATGCCTGATAGGAAGACGGGCCGCCATACCCCAGCGGACCGCTCCAGTCAAGCGCAATCGTTCGATTCTCTAGCCGGCCGCCTGGCCAACTTTCCGGGTCGTCGCCCTGAGCACCGCCTCGATCTGCTGCGTCACCGCATCGATGTCGGCCATGCCATCGACGCCCCTGAGCTTGCCCTTGGCGTAGTAGTAGCCGATCAGCGGCGAGGTTTTCTTGTAATATTCCCTCAAGCGTTCCTCGAACACCGCTGGGCTGTCGTCCTTGCGCACCGGCAGGCCTGCGGCCTTGGCGTCTTCGGCGCGCTTGACGATTCGGCCAACCAGCGCCTTGTCATCGACGACAAATTCGATGACAGCATCGAGCTCCAGTCCGCGATCCGACAGCATTTCCTCAACGGCGTCCGCTTGCACCAGGGTTCGCGGGTACCCGTCAAGGATGAAGCCGTTTGCGCAATCAGCTTGATCGATGCGCTCGGCCACGATGGCGTTGACGATAGCGTCGGACACCAGTTCGCCAGCGTCCATCACCGCCTTGGCGCGCTTGCCGACTTCGGTGCCAGCCTGGACAGCAGCACGCAGCATGTCCCCCGTGGAAAGCTGTGGGATGCCGTGTCGATCTACCAGTCTTAGTGCTTGTGTCCCCTTGCCCGCCCCCGGCGGTCCAAGCAATATCAACCTCATCTGGCCTTTTTCCCCCCGCGCAGCTTCGACTTCTTGATCAGGCCCTCATACTGGTGCGCGATCAGGTGACCCTGAATCTGCGCCACCGTATCGAGCGTTACACTGACCACGATCAGGAGCGAAGTGCCACCAAGGTAGAACGGTACGCCAGTCGCTGAAATCAGGAACTCGGGCAGCAGACACACCAGCACCAGATAAATGGCGCCGACGACGGTGATGCGGGTGAGCACATAGTCAATATAGTCCGCAGTGCGCTCGCCCGGACGATAGCCCGGGATGAAGCCCGAATGCTTCTTGAGCTGGTCGGCGGTGTCCTTCGGATTGAAGACGATCGCCGTATAGAAGAAGGCGAAGAACACGATCATCGCCGCGTAGAAGGCCATATAGAGCGGCTGGCCGTGGCCGAGCGCCGCCAGGATGGTGCTGGCCCATGCAGGCATATTGGTGGTCTGCGAGAAGCCGGCAACCGTTGCCGGAAGCAGCAGCAGCGACGAGGCGAAGATCGGCGGAATGACGCCGGAGGTGTTAAGCTTCAGCGGCAGATGCGAGGTATCGCCCTGGAACATGCGATTGCCGACCTGGCGCTTGGGATACTGGATCAGCAGGCGGCGCTGGGCGCGCTCGAAGAAGACGATCAGCGCGATGACGATGATGGCCAGCACGATGATCGCCAGGATCAGGCCGGTCGACAAGGCGCCGGTGCGGCCAAGCTCCAGCGTGCCGGAGATGGCGCGCGGCAGGCCGGCGACGATGCCGGAGAAGATGATCAGCGAAATGCCGTTGCCGATGCCGCGAGCAGTGATCTGCTCGCCAAGCCACATCAGGAACATGGTGCCGCCGACCAGCGTGACGACGGTAGAGATGCGGAAGAACATGCCGGGATCGTTGACGATGCCGTTGCCGCCCTCAAGCCCGACCGAAATGCCGTACGCCTGAACCAGCGCCAGAAGCACGGTGCCGTAGCGCGTGTACTGGTTGATGATCTTGCGGCCCTGCTCGCCTTCCTTCTTCAGCGCTTCCAGCGACGGAATGACCGAGGTCATCAGCTGCATGATGATGGAGGCCGAGATATAGGGCATGATGCCGAGGGCAAAGATCGCCATGCGCTGCACGGCGCCGCCGGCGAACATGTTGAACATGCCGAGCACGCCCTTGCTCTGCGACGAGAAGGCCTGGGCGAAAGCGTCGGGATTGATGCCGGGCAGCGGAATATAGGTGCCAAGACGGTAGACGAGCAGCGCGCCGATGGTGAACCAGATGCGCTTCTTCAGATCCTCGGCTTTGGCGAAGGCCGAAAAATTCAGATTCGAGGCTAGTTGTTCAGCAGCCGAAGCCATGCCTGATTCTCCGCTTGGTCACGCTCGATGCCCGCAGCTCAGGCGGCGCGTGTCACCGAAGCTCACGAGATAAGCTCCGGACTGCAAACATGCAAGCGGCCGCGTTGATGCGGCCGCCACATCTGTCGGATCAAAGCACGACCGCAGGCAAAACCGAATTCCACCTTTGCCGACCGTGCTTCAAATTGCCGTTACTCGGCGGCTGCCTGCTCAGGCAACTTCACCGAGCCGCCGGCCTTTTCGATCTTCTCGATCGCGGCCTTGGAAGCACCGGCAACGTCGAAGGCAAGCTTGGCCTTGATGTCGCCGTCCGAGAGGATGCGCACGCCGTCCTTGACGCGACGGATGACGCCGGCCGCAACCAGCGCCTCGGCCGTTACAACTGTCTTAGCATCGAGCTTTTTGGCATCGAGCGCGGCCTGGATGCGGGCCAGCGACACGACGGTGAAGCTCTTGGCGAAGATATTGTTGAAACCGCGCTTCGGCAGGCGGCGGTAGAGCGGCATCTGGCCACCCTCGAAGCCGTTGACGGCGACGCCGGAGCGCGCCTTCTGGCCCTTGACGCCGCGACCGGCGGTCTTGCCCGAACCGGAACCGATGCCACGGCCGAGACGCTTCTTGGAGTGCGTCGCGCCGTCCTTGTCACGCAGATCGTTGAGTTTCATCTGGGTTCTCCTGCGCTCTGGTTCAGCCCTCGTCCACGACGCGGACGAGATGCTGGACGGCAGCGATCATGCCGCGCACCGAGGGCGTATCCTCCAGCGTGCGCTGCTTGTGCATCTTGTTGAGGCCGAGGCCGACCAGCGTTGCGCGCTGCTCCTTCGGCCGGCGGATCGGCGAACCGATCTGCTCGACGGTGATGGTCTTGGTTGCTTTCTTGGCCATGGTCAGATCCCTGGTCAGCATCGACTATTCTTCAGCCGCAACGGCGGTGCCGCGGCGGGCCTGAAGGGTCGAATACTTGATGCCGCGCGCGGCAGCCACATCCTTCGGATGCATCTGGCTCTTCAGCGCGTCGAAAGTGGCGCGAACCATGTTGTAGGGGTTCGAAGAACCCATCGACTTGGCGACCACGTCATGCATGCCGAGCGTCTCGAAAACGGCGCGCATCGGGCCGCCGGCGATGATGCCGGTACCTTGCTTGGCGGCGCGCAGCAGAACGCGTCCCGCGCCCCAGCGTCCCTCGACGTCGTGGTGCAGCGTGCGGCCTGAGCGCAGCGGCACGAAGATCATGTCGCGCTTGGCCGATTCTGTCGCCTTGCGGATCGCCTCCGGCACTTCGCGCGCCTTGCCGTGGCCGAAGCCGACGCGGCCCTTCTGGTCGCCGACGACGACAAGTGCCGCAAAGCCGAAGCGCCGGCCGCCCTTGACGACTTTGGCGACACGGTTGATGTGGACGAGCTTGTCGACCATACCGTCGTCGCGCTCTTCGCGATCACGGCCGCGGCCGCCATCCCTACGTTCCTGTGCCATATCCTGTTCCTTGTTTTTTTCCGGAAGCACGGTTGATGATGATATCCGGCACCTCTGCGGGTCGCCGGGGGCGAAAACTCTTTTTTCCTTCGCATAATCTTATCCGAAAAGTCTGCAACTTTTTGCTGCGCTGACCTTCGGTTCGGGATCATGCTCTAGAAGCTCAGACCACCTTCACGGGCAGCCTCGGCCAGCGCCTTGACGCGGCCGTGGTAGATATAGGCGCCGCGGTCGAAGACGACTTCCTTGACGCCGGCCTTGGAGGCGCGTTCGGCGATCAGCTTGCCGATGGCAGCTGCAGCCGCGGTGTCGGCGCCGGTCTTGAGCGAGCCCTTGAGCTCCTTCTCGAGCGTCGAAGCAGCCGCGATGGTGTGGCCCTTGGCGTCGTCGATCACCTGGACATAGATGTTCTTCGACGTGCGATGGACCGACAAGCGCGGACGATCGCCGGCAACCTTCTTGATCTGGCGGCGGACGCGCTGGGCGCGGCGTTGGGTGGATTCTTTCGAGCCCATCATATCAGTTCCTTGCCTTCAAAAAACGGGGGCAACCATATGCGGTAGGACGAGCCTCCCGCGACCGCTCCCCGCGGCGTTAAAATTACTTCTTCTTGCCTTCCTTGCGGACGATCTTCTCGCCAGCATAGCGAACGCCCTTGCCCTTGTAGGGCTCGGGGCTGCGATACTCGCGGATCTCGGCGGCGACCTGGCCGACCTGCTGCTTGTCGATGCCGGTCACCGTGATTTCCGTCGGCTTCGGCACCGAAATCGTCACGCCCTGCGGCGTCTCGTAGACGACGTCATGGCTGAAGCCGAGCGCCAGCTGCAGGTTCTTGCCTTGCATGGCGGCACGATAGCCGACGCCGGTGATCTCGAGCTTCTTTTCGAAGCCGTCCTTGACGCCCTGCAGGATGTTG
Organism: Mesorhizobium sp. M0590; assembly: GCF_040320905.1. Taxonomy (NCBI): domain Bacteria; kingdom Pseudomonadati; phylum Pseudomonadota; class Alphaproteobacteria; order Hyphomicrobiales; family Phyllobacteriaceae; genus Mesorhizobium; species Mesorhizobium sp. M0590. Next base: position 7,767 of record NZ_JAMYQN010000010.1, on the reverse strand, counting down.
ACGATCTGCGTGCGTGACATGCCCCACTTGGAACGGGCAGTCTTGGTCTGGTCGCGCGGCTGGACAGCGATCTCGCTGCCTTCCATCTTGACCAGCACTTCGTCGTTCACCACGAACTTCAGCTCGCCCTTCGGACCCTTCGCCGTCACGGTCTGGCCGTTGACGGTCGCGGTCACGCCCTGCGGCAGCGAAACGGGTTTCTTTCCAATACGAGACATTTTGTTGTCCTCGTCACTTCTCTTGTTTCAGGTCTCGGCTTTCGGGACTAGATCCCGAAAACCTGTTTCCAACCGGGTCACATACCAGATCAGAAGATCTGGCAGAGGATTTCCCCGCCGACATTCTGTTCACGCGCTTCGTGGTCGGCCATCACGCCCTTCGGCGTCGAAAGGATGGCGATGCCGAGGCCGTTGGCGACGTGCGGTATCGACTTGGCCGAAACGTAGACGCGGCGGCCGGGCTTCGAGACCCGAGCGATTTCGCGCACCACCGGCGCACCATCGAAATACTTCAGCTCGATCTCGATTTCGGACTTGCCGTTGTCGAAGTCGGTCTGGCTGTAGTCGCGGATATAGCCTTCCGCCTTCAGCACGTCGAGGACGCGGGTACGCAAGCGCGAGGCCGGCGTCGAAACGCTCGACTTCTTGCGGCCATACGCGTTGCGGATGCGGGTCAGCATATCGCCCAGAGGATCGCTCAATGACATGTTATGTCCTCCTTACCAGCTCGACTTGACCAGGCCCGGGATCTGGCCGTTATTGCCGAGATCACGAAGCGCGATACGCGATACTTTGAGCTTGCGATAATAGGCACGCGGACGTCCGGTGACTTCGCAGCGGTTGCGGATGCGGGTCTTGGCCGAGTTGCGCGGCAGCGCCGAAAGCTTCAGCTGGGCGCGGAAGCGCTCTTCCATCGGCTTGGACTGATCCATGATGATCGCCTTGAGCACCTTGCGCTTGGCAGCGAACTGGTCCGCAAGCTTGCGGCGCCTGTTGTTCTTCTCGACTGAGCTGGTCTTTGCCATTTCAGATTTTTCCTTTTCTCGCTGCCGTTACTGGCGGAAGGGGAAGTTGAAGGCCTTGAGCAATGCCCTGGCTTCGTCGTCCGTCTTCGCAGTCGTACAAACGATGACGTCCATGCCCCAGATCTGATCAACCTTGTCGTAGTTGATCTCCGGAAACACGATGTGTTCCTTGATGCCCATGGCATAGTTGCCACGGCCATCGAAGCTCTTCGGATTAAGTCCGCGAAAGTCGCGGACGCGCGGCAGTGCGATGTTCACGAGGCGGTCGAGGAACTCGTACATGCGTTCCTTGCGCAGCGTGACCTTGGCACCGATCGGCATCTTCTCGCGGACCTTGAAGCCGGCGATCGAGTTGCGGGCGCGGGTGACAACGGCCTTCTGGCCGGCGATCATCGCAAGGTCTTCCGCCGCGATCGAAGGCTTCTTCGAATCGCCAGTCGCCTCGCCGACGCCCATGTTCAGCACGATCTTGTCGATGCGCGGAACCTGCATCTCGTTCTCGTAGCCGAACTGCTCCTGCAGCGCCTTGCGGATGGTCTCGTTGTAGACCTGCTTGAGGCGCGGCGTGTTCTGGGCAGTTGCCTGCTTGGTTTGAGCCTTAGCCATTGATGACTTCTCCCGAGCGCTTGGCGACGCGCACCTTCTTGCCGTCCTTCTGGAAGATGAAGCCGACGCGGGTCGGTTTGCCATCCTTGGGGTCGGCGAGCGCGATGTTCGACAGCTGGATCGGCGCTTCCTTGGTGATGATCCCGCCCTCTTGGGACTGGGACTGCTTCTGGTGACGACGGATCAGGTTGACGCCGCGCACCAGCGCGGTGTCATCCTTCGGCTGTACCGAAAGGACTTCGCCCGAACGGCCCTTGTCCTTGCCGGCCAGCACGACGACCTTGTCGCCTTTTCTAATCTTTTGCATTGGTCCGGCTCCTTACAGCACTTCAGGCGCGAGCGAGATGATCTTCATGTGGTTCTTGGCGCGGAGTTCGCGCGGAACCGGTCCGAAGATACGCGTGCCGATCGGCTCTTTCTTGTTGTCGACGAGAACGGCTGCGTTCTTGTCGAAACGGATCACGCTGCCGTCCGGGCGGCGGATGTCCTTGGCCGTGCGAACCACGACCGCCTTCATCACATCGCCCTTCTTGACGCGGCCGCGCGGGATGGCTTCCTTGATCGACACCACGATGATGTCGCCCACGGAAGCGTATTTCCGCTTCGAGCCGCCCAGCACCTTGATGCACATGACACGACGGGCGCCGGAATTATCCGCGACGTCGAGGTTTGTTTGCATCTGAATCATGACTGGCCGCCTTCTTCTTTTCTAACGGGACGGGTTTCTCACCCCTCCCCGGTCTGTCCAAAATTCGTTTCGTTAGCCCTGATCAGGCCTGGTCCGAAGACACCACGACCCAGCGCTTGTCCTTGGAAATCGGCTTCGATTCCTGGATGAACACCTGATCGCCGACCTTGTGGGCGTTGTTCTCGTCGTGCGCCTTGTACTTCTTGGTCATGCGCACGGTCTTCTTCATCACGGGATGCGTGAAGCGCCGTTCGACCTTGACGACAACCGTCTTCTCGTTCTTGTCGCTGACGACGGTGCCCTGCAGAATGCGCTTTGGCATGGTTTTCGTCCTTAAGCCTTCTTGGCCGCGGACTTTTCCGCAGCGATGGTCTTGATACGCGCAATGTCCTTGCGGACCTGCCTCACGCGCGCGGTCTTCTCAAGCTGGCCGGTGGCCTTCTGGAAGCGCAGGTTGAACTGCTCCTTCTTCAGGCTGGCCAGGTCGTCGGTCAGCTGGTCCTGGGTCTTGGTCCGGATGTCTTCGGCTTTCATGATCAGCCCGTCCTTATTCTGCGATGCGCTGTACGAAGCGCGTCCTGACCGAGAGCTTGGCCGCGCCGAGACGCAGCGCCTCACGGGCGGTTTCCTCGTTGACGCCGTCGATCTCGAACATGATGCGGCCCGGCTTGACGCGTGCCGCCCAGTAGTCGACCGCGCCCTTGCCCTTACCCATACGGACTTCGGTCGGCTTCGACGTCACCGGCACGTCCGGGAAGATACGGATCCACACGCGGCCGGCACGCTTCATCTCGCGGGTGATCGCGCGGCGGGCCGCCTCGATCTCACGCGCGGTGACGCGGTTCGGCTCAAGCGCCTTCAGCCCGAAACCACCGAAATCCAGGTTGGTGCCGCCCTTGGCGGTACCGTGGATGCGGCCCTTGAACTGCTTGCGGAACTTTGTGCGCTTTGGCTGCAGCATCGTTCTAACTCCAAATTCCTAAATGTCTTACGCGTTTTCGCGACGGCGACCGCGTTCGCGCTCACCACCACCGCCATGCGCATGATCGCCCTCGGTGGCGCGGCGCTCCGAAGCCATCGGGTCGTGCTCGAGGATTTCGCCCTTGAACACCCAGACCTTGACGCCGCAGATGCCGTAGGCCGTATTCGCCTCGGCCGTGCCGTAGTCGACGTCGGCACGCAGCGTATGCAGCGGCACGCGGCCTTCGCGATACCATTCCATGCGCGCGATCTCGGCGCCGCCGAGACGGCCGGCGCAGTTGATGCGGATGCCTTCGGCACCGAGGCGCATCGCCGACTGCACGGCACGCTTCATGGCGCGGCGGAACGCGATGCGGCGCTCGAGCTGCTGTGCGATCGACTGGGCGACCAAGGTCGCGTCGATCTCCGGCTTGCGCACTTCGACGATGTTCAGATGCGTCTCGGACTTGGTCATCTCCATCAGCTTCTTGCGAAGCTTCTCGATGTCGGCGCCCTTCTTGCCGATGATCAGGCCCGGACGCGCCGCATGGATGGTGACGCGGCACTTCTTGTGCGGACGCTCGATCACGACCTTCGAGATCGCAGCCTGCTTGAGTTCCTTCTCAAGATATTTGCGGATCTTGATGTCCTCGTGCAGCAGCTTGCCGTACTCGCCGGTGTTCGCGAACCAGCGCGAATCCCAGGTGCGGTTGATGCCGAGACGCAGACCGATCGGATTGACTTTCTGGCCCATTATGCGGCCTCCCCTTTTTCTTCGACTTCACGAACGACGATCGTGAGGTGCGAGAACGGTTTCTCGATACGGCTGGCGCGACCACGGCCACGGGCATGGAACCGCTTCATGACGATCGACTTGCCGACATAGGCTTCCGCCACGATCAGCGCATCGACGTCGAGGTCGTGGTTGTTTTCCGCGTTGGCGATCGCCGATTCCAGCGTCTTCTTGACCGTGCCGGAAATCCGCTTGGCCGAGAATTCGAGATCGGAAAGCGCTGTCGCGACCTTCTTGCCGCGGATCAGCGCGGCAACGAGGTTCAGCTTCTGCGGGCTGATACGGATCGTGCGCAACACGGCGCGCGCTTCGTTGTCAGCAAGCCTGCGCGGAGCTTTGGCCTTGCCCATGATTATTTCCTCTTCGCCTTCTTATCCGCGCCGTGACCGTAATAGGTCCGGGTCGGAGCGAATTCACCGAACTTGTGACCGACCATGTCCTCGTTCACCGAGACGGGAACGTGCTTCTGGCCGTTGTAGACACCGAAGGTGAAGCCGACGAACTGCGGCAGGATGGTGGAGCGGCGGCTCCACATCTTGATCACCTCATTGCGACCACCTTCACGAACCTTGTCCACCTTCTTCAGAAGGTAGCCGTCGATGAAGGGGCCTTTCCAAATCGAACGAGTCACTTGGCGTTACCTCTTCTTAGCTCTTGCGCTGATGGCGCGAGCGCAGGATGAACTTGTCGGTCGCCTTGTTGGACCGCGTCTTCTTGCCCTTGGTCGGCTTGCCCCAGGGCGAAACCGGATGGCGGCCACCCGAGGTGCGGCCTTCGCCGCCGCCATGTGGATGGTCGACCGGGTTCATGGTCACGCCGCGATTGTGCGGACGTTTGCCGCGCCACACGGTGCGGCCTGCCTTGCCGTCATTGATGTTGCCGTGGTCCGGGTTAGACACGGCGCCGACAGTGGCCATGCAGGAGCCGTGGACGACACGCTGCTCGCCCGAATTGAGGCGCAGGATCGCCATGCCCTGGTCGCGGCCGACGAGCTGGCCATAACCGCCGGCCGAACGGGCGACCTGAGCGCCCTTGCCGGGCTTCAGTTCGATATTGTGGACGATCGTGCCGACCGGCATCGAAGCCAGCGGCATCGCGTTGCCCGGCTTCACGTCGACCGATTCACCGGCCACGATCTTGTCGCCGGGAGCCAGACGCTGCGGGGCGATGATGTAGGACAACTCGCCATCGTCATACTTGATCAGCGCGATGAAGGCGGTGCGGTTCGGATCGTACTCGATACGCTCGACCGTGCCGACGACGTCGAACTTGCGGCGCTTGAAGTCGATGATACGGTAGGTGCGCTTGTGACCGCCGCCGATGAAGCGGGCCGTGATGCGGCCGTAATTGTTGCGGCCGCCCGACTTGGTCAGGCCTTCGGTCAGGCCCTTGACGGGCTTGCCCTTGTAGAGGCCCGAGCGGTCGACGATGACCAGCTGACGGGTGCTCGGCGTTACCGGGTTGAATTTTTTCAGTGCCATTGTTCTGTCCTCGCGACCTTGCTCAGAGACCCGTCGCGACGTCGATCGACTGGCCTTCGGCCAGCGTCACAACCGCCTTCTTGACGTCGCTCTGGCGGCCGATCGTGCCGCGGAAGCGCTTGATCTTGCCCTTGCGGACAAGCGTGTTCACGGCCATCACCTTGACGCCGAACAGCGCTTCGACGGCGGCCTTGATTTCCGGCTTCGACGCCTTCTTGGCGACATTGAAGACGACCTGGTTCTGCTCGGAAGCCATGGTCGACTTTTCGGTGATCGCCGGCGAGACGATCACGTCGTAATGACGAAGGTCGGTCATTTGAAGCGCTCCTCGAGAGCCTCGACGGCGGCCTTGGAAAGGACCAGCGTGCCGCGGCGCAGAATGTCGTAGACGTTGATGCCCTGGATGGGCAGCACGTCGATGTTCGGGATGTTGGTCGCCGCCAGCTTGAAATTCTTGTCAAGCTCGGCGCCGCCGATCACCAGGGCGTTGCTCAGGCCCAGCGTCGCGAAATTCGCGATCAGTGCCTTGGTCTTGGCCTCGGTCAGCTTCAGCTCGTCGATGATGATGATCGACGCGCTCTTGGCCTTGGCCGAAAGCGCATGCTTGAGGCCGAGCGCGCGCACCTTCTTCGGCAGATCGTGCTCATGGCTGCGCACGACCGGGCCGTGGGCCTTGCCGCCGCCGCGGAACTGCGGAGCGCGAGCCGAATGGTGACGGGCGCGGCCGGTACCCTTCTGCTTGTACATCTTGGCGCCGGTGCGGGCGATTTCCGCGCGACCCTTGGCCTTGTGGGTGCCCTGCTGTTTCTTGGCAAGCTGCCAGCGCACGACGCGCTGCAGGATGTCCTCGCGCGGATCAAGGCCAAAAATCTCTTCGGAGAGCTTCAGCTTGCCGGCGTCCTTGCCGCCAAGCGTTGTAATCTTGAGGTCCATTATTCCGCTCCCTCTGTGGCCGGGGCCTCGTTCGTGGCGGCACCGTCAGTCGCAATGGCGCGGATCGCGGCTGGCTTCGGCGCATTGGCCGGAAGCGCCACCTTGGCCGCGTCGCGGACCAGAATCCATGCACCCTTCGAACCCGGGACCGCACCGCGGATCAGGATCAGGCCGCGATCGGCATCGGTCGAGACGACCTCGACATTCTGCGTGGTGACGCGGGTGTCACCCATGTGGCCGGCCATATGCTTGCCCTTGAACACCTTGCCCGGATCCTGGCGCTGGCCGGTCGAGCCGTGTGTACGGTGCGACACCGAGTTGCCGTGCGTCGCGCGGCCGCCACCCATGTGGTGCCGCTTGATGACGCCCTGGAAGCCCTTGCCGATCGTGGTCCCCGTCACATCGACCTTCTGGCCGACGACGAAGTGCTCGACGGTGATCTCGGCGCCAACATCGATCATGTTGTCGGCGGAGACGCGGAACTCGGCAACCTTGGCCTTGGGCTCGACGGAAGCGGTCGCGAAATGGCCGCGCATCGCCTTCGACGTGTTCTTCACCTTGGCAAGGCCAACGCCGAGCTGGACGGCGGTATAGCCGTTCTTCTCCTGCGTGCGCTGCGCCACGACCTGGCAGTTCTCCATCTGGAGAACAGTGACGGGAACATGTTCCCCGGCATCGTTGTAGATGCGGGTCATTCCCACCTTCTTTGCAATCACACCTGAACGCATCGGTTCAATTCCTTTAGAGTTCCCTGTCGGGGCTGTCGCCCCTCCACGCCTCTTGTTCCTTCAGAGTTCCGGGTCGCCCCGCTGACCTCTGGTTCCTTAGAGCTTGATCTCGACGTCGACACCGGCGGCCAGGTCGAGCTTCATCAAAGCATCGACCGTCTGCGGGGTCGGGTCGACGATGTCGAGCAGACGCTTGTGCGTGCGCATCTCGAACTGCTCGCGGCTCTTCTTGTCGACGTGAGGCGACCGGTTGACCGTGAACTTTTCGATCCGCGTCGGCAGCGGAATGGGGCCGCGGACGTTGGCGCCGGTGCGCTTGGCGGTCGACACGATTTCCCGTGTCGAGGCGTCGAGCACCCGGTGATCAAACGCCTTCAGGCGGATGCGGATATTCTGTCCGTTCATGCGTCACTTCCTTGTTCTGGCGCGGCGCGGGCAGCGCCCGCGACAGATCGGTTTAAATCCAAATTACTCTTTGATGGTGACGACGATGCCGGCACCGACGGTGCGGCCGCCTTCACGGATGGCGAAGCGCAGCTTCTCTTCCATGGCGA